>CAZQPJ010000005.1:0-26112 GCA_964595105.1 uncultured Bifidobacterium sp. | reverse complement strand
GCGCTCCGAGCGCCGGCGTGATCTCCAGCAACTGCAGGATGACGGGCGTATCGGGACCGAGCATCGAGCCCGAGGCGATACGGAAGAGGAGGCTGTAGCCGATCTGGCCTGCAGCACCGGTGACGGCGACACGAACAGGAGTGGTCATGGCCGCGAGCGTACGCCGCGAAGAGCCGCGGCACCCAAGCCGTGGCCTACGAGATGGTGGCGAGACCGACCGAGGCGAAGATGAGATTCGAGTAGAACTTCAGGGCTTCCGCGCTGCACGTGATGTGCGTGCCGTCCGGGCACAGCTGGATCTTCTGCGATTCGCTGGCCCAGTCGAGGATGCGCACCTGCGGGTAGCGCTGCACGAGCGCGGCGATTCGCTGATTGTTGCCGGCGATCCACTCGACCTTGGCACGAAGGGTCATGAACACGATGCCTGCCGCCGAGGCCGGCAGCTGCTGCACGATGGCATCGAGTTCCGCATCGCTGACCGGACCGTTGGTGCCCACCTGCACCACCACCGTGGTGCCGAGGCCCACACGACCCTGGTCGCGCATCTGGGCGAGCGCGTTCTTCACGCCCTCCGCCCCGCGGTTCTCCCTCGCGTTCACGACGAAGCCACCTTGGGACAGCACATCCTTGGCTCCGAGCATCACCGACTCACCGATGGCGACGTACCCATCGGGTGCCAGCGTGGTGGTGGTCGCGGGTTCGAGCGAGGAGGCAGGTGGCACCGTTGTCGGCAGCGATGCCAACGAATCGGCGGTGTCGGTGGTGTCGCCCCCCTGCTGCAACGAACACGACACGGCGCCCACGCACTGCGGGTCGGCCATCACCATGCTGACAACGCCGAGAGCGAGCACGGTGGCCATGGCGCCCGCCGCCATCAGAGAGCGACGATCACCACGCAGCGGGTCCAGGAGGTCGCCACCGCGACGCTTGCGGATGGGGGTCTCGATGAACTGGTAACTCGCCTCCGTGAGCGGCACGGTGATGATCATCGCCAGCAGCCACTGCCACGCCGACAGGTTGATCTGCGCCTGCTTGCGGATGATCTGGTACACAGGCCAGTGGAACAGGTAGAGCCCGTAACTGCGGGTACCGATCCAGAGGAACACCCGGTTGCCGAGAAGTCGGCCGGTGATGGCGTACTTGTGGGTGGCCGCTGCGATGACGGTGAGCGTGACGAGCCCGGTCAACAGGAAGCCGCCGCGGAACAGCGCCGCGTTGTAGCGACCGTTCTCGAGCAGGTACATCCGCGAGAACAGCAGGCACAGCACTGCGAGGCCGAGCAGCGCGACGATGTCGAGTTGGCGACCCTTGTCGCGGACGGGGCCGCGGAGGATGGCGAGCGGCCTCCAGAGGATGGCGAAGCCAGCGCCCAACAACAGCCCACCCGACCGCGAGAGCGAGCCGAGGTACAGGAAGTCGACACGGCTGATGCATCGGCCGAACAGGTGCCAGTAGCCGGTGCTGTTCTCCGCGCTGCACGCGAGCGGCACGAAGCCACCCGGGAACAACAGCGCCACCAGCACCGCCACCACCACGGCGGCACCGATGAGCCGCAGCCCCACCGAAGGGAGTCGACGTCGCCAACGGCGCATCACCAGCAGCATCACCAACGGCCAGACGAGGTAGAACTGCTCCTCCACCGCCAGCGACCAGAGGTGGCGCAACGGCACGAACGCCTCGGACGACGCGTACCCCTGGCCCACGAGGATCTGGTACCAGTTGCTGACGTAGAGGAGGCCACCGAGGAAGTCGCCACGAGTCGACTCGCGTACGGCCGGGTAGAACGCGGTGATGTACACCACCAACAGCGCCATCAGCAGCACCACGGCTGGCAGGAGCCGGCGAGCTCGTCGCATCCAGAACTCGCGTAGGTTCACGCCGCCGGTGCGCTCGTACTCGCCAACCATCAACAGCGTGATGAGGTAGCCCGAGATGACGAAGAACACCTCGACACCGAGGAAGCCACCACGAAGCCAGGTGTGGTTGGCGTGGTAGAGCATCACCGCCACGACGGCCACGGCCCGCAGCCCGTCGAGGCCGGGGAGGTACGGCACCCGACTGAGGCCGCCCGACGGCGTGCCCGACGGCGGGTGGGAAGAACGGGCGCCCATGGGGCCACCAGTATGGGGCATTCGCTGCGACATGCCGCCCGACCGGGTCACTTCTTCAGGTCGGGTCGACCGATGGCGTCGAAGATGAGGTTGGCGTAGAACTGCTTCGCGAACGGGGTGCGCAAGTGGTAGCCGTCACGCGCCAGCTCACCTCGGATCCCCTCGGAGATCGATTGCCAATCGACGACCTTCACGTTGCGGTGCGTCGCGGCGAGCGCCTTGATGCGCGCGTTGTTGTCGTTGATCCACCCACGGCGAGCCCGAACCGTCAGGAACACCACCAGCGGCGTGAGGTCGGCCGGAAGGAAGCCCATGATCTTCTCGAAGGTGTCGTCGGAGACCGGGCCGTTGGTTCCCGTCTGGATCACCACCACGCGCCCGAGCTGACCGCCGGCCCGCAACTGACCCACCACGTTGGCCACGTTGGCCCCCTGGCGGCTGACGGCGGCGTTCACCAGCAGCCCGCCCTCGCGAAGTTGGGGAGCCGCACCGAGCATCACCGACTCGCCGATGGCGTACGCCGGCAGCAGATCGACCGGGTCGGGCAGCGTGGTGGTGGGCGCCACCGTGGTGGGCGGTGCCGTGGTGGGTCCGGCGCCCGGGTCGGCCGCAGGGTCGGCCACGATCGGCCGTGGCACGGTGGTGGGGGGCGCCGTGGTGGGCGCCACCGTGGTGGTGGAGTAACTCGCGGCGATGGCCTCGCGGCCGGCCTCGCTGTCGCACGCCACCGAGCCTTCGCACAGCCGATCGGCGACCGCAATGTTCACGGCGGCGAAAGCGGACACCACCCCGAACGCCGAGCCGACCACCACCATGCGCTGACGACGGCGGCGCGCGGCGGGCGTGCGCGGCGTCCGCTGGCCCCGCAACCATTCACCCAGTCGACCCTGGCGAACGGGCAACTCCACCAGCCGGTAGCTGAGTTCGGTGAGCGGCAGCGTGATGGCGATCGCCAGGGCGAAGCGCAACACGCCGAGTTGCTCACCCGGCGCACGCAGGATCTGGAACACCGGCCAGTGGAACAGGTAGAGGCCGTAACTCCGGGTACCGACCCAACTGAACAGCGGGTTGCCGAGCACCCGACCCACCCGGCTGGCCCGGTGGGTGGCTGCGGCGATGCACACCAGAGTGCAGAGGCCCACGAAGAGGAATCCGCCGCGGAACAACCACGGGTCGTAGGTGCCCTCGAACGGATCGAACAGGGACAACAGGCTCATCGCCAGTCCGAGGCCGACGAGCGCCACCAGGGCGGCCGCGTCGACCCGCCGACCGTGAGCACGCAAGGGACCACGCATGATGGCCAACGGACGCCACACCAGCGCGAACCCGGCACCGAGCAACAGGCCACCGGCTCGGGAGAACGTGTTGAGGTAGAGCATCTCGTTCACGTTGATGCACCTGCCGAACAGCGACAGGTAGCCGTGGCTCTCGCCGGCACCGCATGACACCGCGCCGGTGGGGTCGGCGCCGAGGAACACGGGGCCACCGATGAACATCGCCGCCGTCACACCGGCGACGACCAGGGCACCGAGGAACATGAACGGTGCAGTGCGGGTGACACGGGTGCCGAAGCGCTTCAGCAACAGCCCCATCACCAGCGGCCACAGGAGATAGAACTGCTCCTCCACTGCCAGCGACCAGAGGTGCCGCAACGGGGCGAAGGCCTCGGCAGCGGTGTAGCTCTGGCCGATCACGACCTGCACCCAGTTGCTGGCGTACAGCAGCCCACCGATGAAGTCGCCTCGGGTATTGCCCATGGGAGCGCGCCGGAAGAATGTCATGTACACGGCAAGCCCGGCCAGCATCACGTACAACGCCGGCAGCAAGCGGCGCGCACGGCGCATCCAGAACTGCCGCAGCCGTACGGTGCCGGTGCGCTCGTGCTCGCTCACCATCAACAGCGTGATGAGGTAGCCCGAGATGACGAAGAACACCTCGACGCCGAGGAAGCCACCGTGAAGCCACGAATGGTTGGCGTGGTACACGATGACGCCGATGACAGCGATGGCGCGCAACCCGTCGAGCCCCGGCAGATAGGGGACACGACTGATCGTGTCGCGCGACGCCGGGTGGGCGAGGCGCGGAACGTCGGAGGTGGTGACGGCCATGCCGCCGTCAAGTATCACACGGGGTCAGAGTTGCAGTGCTTTCACCTCGAGGAACTCCTCGAGGCCGAACTTGCCCGCTTCACGGCCGAGACCGCTCTGCTTGTAGCCACCGAAGGGGGCGCCCGGGTTGAACGCGCCACCGTTCACTTCCACCTGACCGGCGCGAATGCGGCGGGCCACGGCCTTGGCACGATCGGCGTCGCCGCTCCAGACGCCACCGGCGAGACCGTAGATGGTGTCGTTGGCGATCTCGATCGCCTCCTCCTCCGAGTCGTACGGCATGATCGAGAGCACCGGCCCGAAGATCTCCTCCTGGGCGATGGTCATCGACCGAGTGACACCGCTGAAGATGGTGGGCTGCACGTAGTAACCCTGCTCGAGTCCCTCCGGCGCATCGGGGCCACCCGCCACCAGCGTGGCGCCCTCCTCGATGCCCGTGCGGATGAACCCGCGCACGCGCTCGCGTTGGGCGGCCGACACGAGCGGGCCGACGAAACGGCCGGCCTCGAACGGGTTGCCCGGCTGGAAGGCCGCTGCTGCGGTGGCGGCGGCAATCTGCTCGGCCTCGGCGAGGCGCTCGCGCGGCACGAGCATGCGGGTGAGGGCCGTGCAGGTCTGACCTGAGTTGAGGAAGCACTTGCCCACGCCATCGCTGACGGCCTTGCCGAAGTCGGCGTCGGGAAGGATGACGTTGGCGCTCTTGCCACCGAGTTCGAGCGCCACCTTCTTCACGGTCTGGCTCGCCACCTCCGCCACGCGCTTGCCGGCGCGGGTGCTGCCGGTGAACGACACCATGTCGACGTCGGGGTGCGCGGCGATGGCCTCACCCACCACGGGCCCGAGACCGGTGACGAGGTTGAACACGCCGGCCGGCACGCCTGCCTCGTGAATGACCTCGGCGAGGATGAAGGCATTGATGGGCGCCACTTCCGACGGCTTCAGCACCACGGTGTTGCCGGCAGCCATGGCGGGCGCCACCTTCAGTGCGATCTGGTGGAGCGGATAGTTCCACGGGGTGATGCAACCCACCACGCCGATGGCCTCGCGCACGACCAGGCTGTTGCCAACCTGCTCCTCGAACTGGTACGAGCCGAGCAGATCGGCGGCACCCTTGAAGTTGCCCTTCGGAAGCCCCACCTGGATCATCGAACTGAGCCACAGCGGCATGCCCACCTCGCGGGCGATGGTGTTGGCGAGCTCGTCTGTGCGGGCCTCGAGGCCGGCGTGGATCTTCATCAGGTACGCAGCGCGCTCTTCCTTCGGCAGCGCACTCCACGCCGGGAAGGCAGCCTTCGCTGCCGCCACGGCCGCATCGACGTCGGAGGTGGCACCCTCGGGCACCGTGGCAATGACCTCTTCCGTGGCCGAGTCGTGGACGCTGAGGCTGCCCGTTCCCGCCGAGGCGACCCACTGACCGTTGATGTAGAGCTGTTCGTATGCGCGCATAGAACGACCATAGGCATCCGCGGCCGGGCGGGCACAGTCGTGACACGCTGTGCAGCACACAGGAGGTGCGTGATGTCGCAGGTTCCCCCCGGATGGTTCCCCGATCCGTACGGCCGTTTCCAGCAACGCTGGTGGGACGGAGCCGACTGGACCGCTCAGGTGAGCACGAACGGCTCGCCCACCATCGACCCGATGGGCAACAGCCCGGTCATCCCGTTCGTCACCCCGCCCACCGCGTACACCTCACCTGCCGGTTCGGTGCGGCTGCTCGACACCATGGGAGCCCCAGCACGTGAGCGGCAGCGGCCATCGCTGCGCCACGCAGTGGCCGGCCTCGGCGGCGTCGTGGTGGCGGCGGGAATGCTCCTGCTGGCAGCGGGAGACTCCGCCAGTCGCGGCGCGATCGCCGTCGTCGGCGCAGTGCTCGTGGTGCTGGCGTGGGTGGTGCGTCGGTTCCTGAACATCGAGGAATTCGCCGCTGCCGCGGTGGGTATGGCAGTGGCGGGTGTGGCCGCCTTCACCATCGGTCTCACCGTCAGCGAGAGCACTGGCGGCTTCCTCACCGGGCTCCTCATGGCATTGCTGTTCCTCGCCCTGTGGGTGGCGCCGGGGTTCCGCGGCCAGAGCCTGATGCTGGCGCTCGGGCTGTTCGCGCTGCTGGTGGCCTTCGGTTCGCTCACCGGTGGCGTCACCGAGTCCGGTGACGGCGACGCGCTCGTACCGAACGGCATCACCGACAACATCGGTCGACAGGGTGTCATCTACCTCGTCGGCGCAGCGCTCCTTCTCGGTGCCACGTGGTGGCTCGATCGGCGCGGCTATCGGGGTGCGGCCACGGCGACGTGCGCCGCAGGGCTCGTCGCCGCCCTCACCGGCGTCGTGCTGCTGCTCGACAACTTCGGCGAGATCAGCGGTCCTCTGTTCGTGCTGGTGGTCGGACTCGGCGTCTGCATCGTGGGTTCGCACGGTGGTCGACGGGCCACCACATGGACGGGCGCTGCCCTGGTGGCCGGCGGCACGGTGAGCCTCATCGCCGCGATGGTGAAGCCGGGGTCGGCGGTGGCGGCGGGCACGACTGCGCTGGCAGCCGGTCTCCTGCTGGTGATCGGCCCGCTCGCTGCCGAACCCCTTCGGCGACGGACCTCGGCGACCGTCACCGCCACGGCCGTGACTGACGCCGGTGACGTCAGTGACGGAAGTGGCGCTCGCCCGTGAACACCATGGCGATGCCGTGAGCATTCGCCGCGGCGATCACCTCGTCGTCACGCACGCTGCCGCCAGGCTGCACCACGGCGCGTACGCCTGCTGACGCGGCCGCCTCGAGTCCATCGGCGAACGGGAAGAAGGCGTCGCTGGCACACACGCCACCGCTGGCGCGACCCGCTGCACGAGCGGCGGCGATTGCCGCGGAGTCGAGGCGGTTCTGCTGCCCGGCTCCGATGCCTACTGCCTGGCCGTCGTTCGCGTAGACGACGGCATTGCTGCTGACGGCCGCGCACACCTGCCACGCGAACTCCAGGTCTCGCCATTGCTGCGGCGTGGGTTCGGCGTCGGTCACCACTCGCCACCCCTGAGTCCGGCCCTCCACGGGATCGCGTTGCTGGACGAGGAAACCTCCGTCGATGGTGCGCACCTCGAGCCCGCCACCCGATGGCGCCTCGGCGACGAGCACACGCAGATTCGGTTTGCGGCGCAGCACCTCGAGTGCGTCCGGGTACACCTCGGGCGCCACCACCACCTCGGTGAACACCGGCGCGAGCCGTTCGGCCATGGAGAGCGTGATCGGACGGTTCACGGCAACGATGCCGCCGAACGCGCTGACGGGGTCGCAGTCGTGAGCACGGGCATACGCCTCGTCGACATCTGCACCAACGGCCACCCCACAGGGATTGGCGTGCTTCACCACCACGCACGCCGGCTCGGTGAATCGGTGCACCAGTCGCCATGCCGCATCGGCGTCGTACACATTGAGGTAACTCATTGGTTTGCCATTCAGTTGGCGAGCCGTGTCGCACCAGCCAGCGCTGCCCGCCACGCGGTACCGCCCACCACGCTGGTGGGGGTTCTCGCCGTAGCGGAGTTCCTCTGCACGCTCGAGCGAAAGGTGCAGCCCGCGAGGCAGCGTGTCGTCGCGATCGAACCAGTTGGCGATCGCAGCGTCGTAGGCGGCGATGACGGCGAATGCGTCGCGGGCCAGACGTCGACGCGTCGGGGCGCTCACTCCTCCCGCAGCCGTCACCTCCGCCAGTACCTCGCCGTAGTCGGCCGGATTCACCACCACCGCGACATGAGCGTGGTTCTTCGCCGCAGCGCGCACCATCGCCGGTCCGCCGATGTCGATGAGTTCGATGCTCGGGTTCGACTCGAACGGATAGAGGTTCACCACCACGAGGTCGATGGGCTCGATGCCGTGAGCCCTCATGTCGGCAACGTGGCCGGGATCGTTCGGGTCGGCCAGGAGACCGCCATGGATGCGCGGGTGCAGGGTGACGACGCGGTGGTCGAGGATGGCGGGGAGGCCCGTGAGATCGGCCACATCGGTCACCGGCACGCCTGCTGCTGCCACCGCCGCCGCCGTGCCACCGCTGCTGAGGATGCGCCATCCTGCTGCGTGCAGCCCGGCCGCCAGCTCGGTGATGCCGGTCTTGTCGAACACGGACAGCAGTGCGGTGGGCATGCGGAGAATGTAGGTGCCCCAGACCCGCAGCGACGACGCGCGAAACGGTGTACGGTGCGGACAGCCCACGGGAAGGGCCGCGCCGGCCACAGCGGCGCAAGGGGGTAGCCATGCAACAGGTGTCGTTTTCACGGACGGACTGGATGAAGATCGGCGGCGCCGCGGTGGTGCTCGGGTCGAGTTTCCTGGCCTGGCTCGACATCAGCCTCGAGCAGGGCGACACGGTGCGGCACGGCACCGCCAACGCGTTCGACTTCACGTTCACCGGGGCGATCCCGGTGGTGCTGGCGGTCCTGGTGGGCTCGGTCACCGTGTTGTTGTCGCTGGGCCGCATCCCGCGCGAGCGGTCACCGTGGCCCATCGCCATGGCCATCGCCGCCTTCGTCGCCGCGGCGCTGCTCGTGATTCGACTCGTCGTGAACCCGTACGACGGGCGCACGGAACTCGAACACTTCGGAGGGTCGGTCGACCGAGGCATCGGCATGGTGCTCGCTCCCGCCGGCGCGGTCGTGGTGGCGATCGGTGCTGCCCTCGCGTTCCGCGAGTCACGGCGTTCACGGACCAACGAACCCATCGACAGTGCAGGTGTGGAGTGGGCTCCCGACCCCCACGCATCGCCAGCATTCCCCCCGCCGTCGGCGCCGCAATCCCCCGCTTCCTGACGATTCACTCCGATAGCCTCGGCAACCCATGACCGAGCCGCTCATCGTCGCCCGCAACCTGGTGAAGCGCTTCGGCGATTTCACGGCCGTCGATGGCATCGACGTGGAGGTCCGCAAGGGCGAGGCGTTCGGCTTCCTCGGACCCAACGGGGCTGGCAAGAGCAGCACGATGCGGATGATCTCCTGCATCTCGAAGCCCACCGACGGCACCCTGCGAATCTTCGGCCTCGACCCCGTCGCCGACGGGGCCCGCATCCGTGCCCGCATCGGCGTGGTGCCGCAGATGGACACCCTCGACACGGAGCTCAGCGTGCAGGAGAACCTCTGGATCTACGGTCGCTTCTTCGACCTGCCGAGGGCCGAATGTCGTCGCCGGGCCAAGGAGCTGCTCGAGTTCGCCCAACTCACCGAGCGAGCCACGAGTGTGGTCGACGACCTCAGTGGTGGCATGAAGCGACGCCTCTCGATCGCCCGATCGCTCATCAACGAGCCCGAACTGCTGCTGCTCGATGAACCCACCACCGGCCTCGACCCTCAGGCCCGCCACGTGCTGTGGGACCGTCTCTACCGACTGAAGCAGCAGGGCGTCACGCTGGTGCTCACCACCCATTACATGGACGAGGCCGAGCAGCTCTGCGATCGACTCGTGGTGATGGACCACGGCCGCATCGTGGCCGAGGGGTCACCCCGGTCGCTCATCGACGAGTACGCCACTCGCGAGGTGTTGGAGCTGAGGTTCGCTGCCGGCACCAACGAGACCGAGGGCGCCGCGGCCACCGGACTCGGCGACCGCGTGGAGGTGCTGCCCGACCGAGTGCTCGTGTACGCCGATGATGGCGAGGCAGCCCTCGCTGAGGCCCACCACCGCGGTCTCCGGCCCGAGAGCGCACTCGTGCGCCGGGCCGGCCTCGAGGACGTGTTCCTGTTGCTCACCGGCCGGACCCTGGTCGACTGACATGGCGACGCCCGGTGCGTTCAGGGTCGCCAACTGGAACCTCACCGTGTGGCGGCGGATGTGGGGTGGCACGCTGCTGTCGTCGCTCGTGCAGCCGCTGCTCTACCTGCTGGGCCTCGGCGTCGGTGTCGGTTCGCTCGTCGATCGGAACACCAGTTCCACGCAGGTACTGGGTGGCCTTCCCTACGCCGCCTACGTGGCGCCCGGGTTGATGGTCACCACCGCCATGACCCTCGGCGCCTTCGAGAGCATGTGGCCGGTGCTGGGCGGGCTGCGGTGGCAGCGCGGCTACCACGCCATCGCTGCCACGCCACTCGAGGCGGCCGACATCGTGCGTGGCCACGCAACCTGGATCGCAGTCCGTTCGGGCGCGGCGGCCGCACTGGTGGCAGTGGTGCTCGCCCTGTTTCCCGACACCCGTTCGTGGGGACTCATCCCGTCCGTACTCGCCGCCACGCTGGTGGGCGTCGCCTTCGCCATGCCGGTGATGGCCACCAGCATCAACGCCGAGATGGACGGGCAGTTCGCCGCCATCCAACGGTTCCTCATCATTCCGCTGTTTCTCTTCGGCGGCGCGTTCTACCCACTGTCGCAGTTGCCCTCCGCAGTGCAATGGGCGGCGCGGGCGTTCCCCCTCTGGCACGGCGTGGTGGTGGCACGTGCCTTCACCCACGGCACAGTGAGACCGTGGGCCGTGCTCGGGCACCTCGCCTACTGCGCCGCCTTCGTGGTGGCGGGCGCAATCACGAGCACCCGACGACTCCGCAGGAAGTTGTACGCATGAGCGCCAATGCCCTGCGCATCGTGCCGAGCCAGTGGGTGGTGCGTCGTCCGCACCGCATGATCGAACGTCACGTGGTGGCGTACCGACGGCAGTGGATGATCGTCTTCTCCGGCTTCTTCGAACCGCTCTTCTACCTCCTCAGCATGCGCGCCGGCGTTGGCAGCCTGGTGGGCACCGTGTCGGTGGCGGGTCGGCAGGTCCCCTACGAGGCGTTCGTCGCACCCGCGCTGATGGCATCGTCGGCCATGAACGGTGCCATCTTCGACAGCACCGGCAACGTGCTGCACCGCCTGAAGTACGCCCGCCTCTACGACGCTGCACTCGCCACACCGCTCAGCCCCGCCGACGTGGCAACGGGTGAGATCGGCTGGGCGCTCATCCGCGGTCAGGTGTACGCCTCGGGCTTCCTCGTGGTGATGGCTGCCATGGGCCTCGTCCACAGTTGGTGGAGCCTCGCGGCACTGCCCCTGTGCGCCCTCATCGGCCTCACCTTCGCCGCCGTTGGTTTCCTCGGCACCACCTACATGCGGGGCTGGCAGGACATGGACATCGTCACGACGGCCACGATGCCGTTGTTCCTCTTCTCGGCGACCTTCTTCCCACTCACCGCGTACGGCTCGTGGTCGTGGGTGGTGCAGTTGTCGCCGCTCTACCACGGTGTGGCGCTGGTGCGAGGTGCGTGCGCCGGAGTGTTCACCGCGTCGATGGTGGCGCACGCAGCCGTGCTGGGCGCGGTGTCGCTCGTGTCGTTGGTGCTCGCAGCGCGCCGCCTCGACATCCTTCTGCGGAAGTAGGGCCGTTCTGCCCTCCTCCGCACTCCACCGCGCCCTACGATGCGCGGCATGACCGCACGCCGTTTCACCGCACTCGTCCTCGCACCGCTCGTTGCCGTCTCATTGGCGGCGTGCTCCGACAGCGACTCCGACGACGGTGGGGCGACCGCCACCAGCGCAGCCGGCGGCTCGCAGGCGCTGCCGCCGGTGATGGTGGGCACCGACGGCCTCGAGGGCACCACGGTGCAGGTGCCCATCACCAACACCATCGTCATCAACGCCGAGAACCCGACGAACTGGACCGGCACGGTGAGCGACACGTCGATCGCCACGTTCGTGCCCGGCCACGACGACGGCAGCGCCACCTTCAACCCGGCCATCAAGCCGCTGAAGGCCGGCACCACCACGGTCACCATCACCAACGGCAGCACCACCATCAACTTCACGGTGCAGGTGAACGGCTGACCGAGTCGTCACTGCTGCGCCTGGTCAGTCGCCGCGCGCCACGCGAACCAACGACTGGGTGTAGGGGTCGGACGCACGCTCGATCACCGCGTCGACATCATCGATCTCCAACAGACGCCCATTTCGCAGCACGGCAATTCGGTCGGCGATCGATGCGACGACGGCGATGTCGTGGCTCACGAACACCATCGTGGTTCCCAACCGGCGGTGGATGTCGAGCAGCGTCGCCAGTACCTCGGCCTGCACCGTGACATCGAGCGCCGAGGTGACCTCGTCGAGCAACAGCAACTCGGGTTCCTGCGCCAACGCCCGAGCGATCGCAACGCGTTGCTTCTCGCCGCCCGACAGCTGCGACGGTCGACGACCGAGGAACTCGGCGTCGAGACCGACCGTGCTCAAGAGGTCGACCAGCACCCCATCGTCGGGATGGCGGCGCGCTCCGAGAATGCGGCGCACGGTGTGCGCTGGGTTCAGCGAGTCGTCGGGGTTCTGGAACACCATCTGGATGCGTCGCAGCACCCCCTTCGGTCGTCGACGCAACGGCACTGCAAGGTCGACGCCGCCATCCAGCCGCAGCGAACCAGCGGTCGGTTGAAGAAGTCCGCACACGGTGCGCAACATGGTCGACTTCCCCGAACCGGACTCGCCGATGACACCCAGAATCTCTCCCGCGCGCACCTGCAGCGAGACCTCGTCGAGCGCAGTGGTGGCCCCCTTCGCACGACCACGGCCACGACGCTGCCGGGTCACCGTGACCCCGGTGAGCTCAAGAGCGGGCGACTCGCCGACCAGCCCCTCCGAGCGAGCACGCTGCCGCTGGCCGAGCGAGGGCGCCGATTCGAGGAGTCGGCGCGTGTAGGCGTGGCGTGGGTTGGTGGTCACCTCGGCGGTGGCGCCGTGTTCCACCACCTCGCCATCACGCATCACCACGACGTGGTCCGACACTCGACGAATGACCGACAGATCGTGGCTGACGATCACCATCGTGAAGCCACGCTGCTCCTGGTGGGCGAGCAGCAAGCCGAGGATGTCGTGGGCGATGCCCACATCGAGCGCCGAGGTCGGTTCGTCGAGCAGCAGCACCTGCGGTTCGCGAGCAAGACCCAGCGCCAACAGCACACGCTGTTGCTCGCCTCCCGACAGTTCGTGCGGGTAGCGCCGAGCCATGCGTGCGCCGTCGAGACCAACCTCGTCGAGGGCGTACTGCACGCGATGGTCGCCGTACTCGAACCAGCGACCGCCGTCGTGCGGCAGCACATCACGAAAATGTGCGGCGATGTCGAGATGCGGTGTCAGCGACAGCCCGACCGCCTGTGGCACGAGCGCCACAGCGGTACCCCACAGCGCACGTCGCTCGTCGTCGGACAGGCCGAGCATGTCGACACCGTCGACCTCGACGGAGCCGGACACCACTTCGAGGCCACGCTGCGGTGCTCCGGTGAGAGCCCGCAACAAGGTCGACTTGCCACTCCCAGACTCGCCCACCACACCGAGCCGGGCGCCGGATGGCACCGCAACGGAGACACCGTTCAGCACCGGGCGCCCGCCATGCACCACACGTACCTGGAGGTCGTCGACACGAATCATGTCGACGCACCACCGTGGCGGTCGACCAACGAGTTCACGGCGAGAACGAGCGA
This sequence comes from uncultured Bifidobacterium sp., assembly GCA_964595105.1. Taxonomy (GTDB): domain Bacteria; phylum Actinomycetota; class Acidimicrobiia; order Acidimicrobiales; family Ilumatobacteraceae; genus UBA668. Next base: position 12,491 of record CAZQPJ010000005.1, on the reverse strand, counting down.
CGCCAACATCGCGACCGGCATCACCACCGGGAGCGGGTTGATGGTCATGAAGGTGCGCGACTCCGCGATCATCAGGCCCCACTCCGGCGTCGGTGGGTTCGTTCCGAGGCCGAGGAACGAGAGCGAACTGAAGGCGAGCAGGATCCACGAGAACTGCATGCCCACTTCGGTCAGCACGACGCGCCGGATGTTCGGCAGCACTTCACCCACCACCACCTCGGTCGACCCCGCGCCGCGAAGCCGAGCCGCCACCACGAAATCACGCGCAAGCACCGACATCGACGCGCCACGCACCACGCGCGCGATCGGCGGGGCATACATCAGTGCGAGGGTCAGCACGAGCACCCAGGTCTGGCGGCCGATGAAGCTCGCCACCAGCATCAGTACCAACAGCGACGGCAACGCCAGCAGGACATCGTTGATGCGCATCAGCACCTCATCGACCCACCCCGACGCAAGCGCTGCCGCCGTACCGATGACGCAGCCCAGCAACGCGGCTGCCACCACCGACGCCAGCGCGATACCGATCGACGGTCGGCCGCCCCACAGTGTGCGAGCCAGCAGATCGCGCCCGAGGTGATCGGTACCCAACCAGTGAGCACTCGACACTCCGCTGAGCACCTCGCCCGGCTGTTGCTCGGAAACCGACGCCAGCGGTAGCAGGGGAACGACGATCGCGAGCAACGCATGACCGCCGACAACCCAGGCTCCGACTCGACGCAGGTTCATGCCACGCCCGCACGGGTACGCGGGTCGAGGCGCCGCACCACGAGATCACTGATGAACGACGACAGCACGAAGACCAGCAGACCGAAGAGGGTGAGGGTCAAGATCAGCGACGTGTCGCGGTCGGAGATCGCGTCGACCGCGAGCCGACCCAACCCCGGGAAGTTGAACACGACCTCCACCACGAACGTGCCCGTCAGCAACCAGGCTGCAGTGACCGCCATCACGTTCACGGCACCGGGCAGCGCGGCCGGCAGCACATGACGACGCATCACCACTCGCTCGCCGAGACCGCGGCTTCGCGCAGCGTCGGCGAACGGACGCGCCGAGGCCACCACCACACCAGCGCGCACCGATCGCATGACGTGGGCGAACACCAGCAGCGCGAGGGTGATGGCCGGCAGCCAGATGATGGGCAGGATGTCGGCGAGGCCGGCATCGCTCGACAGCACCGCCACACCCGGTAGCAGCGGAAGCCAGATCGACAGCACCAGCCAGAGCACCGATGCGGTGACGAACTCGGGCAGCGTCATCAGCACGAGTCCCACGGTGTCGACAGCCCGAGACGACCGCGCCTCGGGCCGGCGGCCGGCGCGCACCCCCATCCAGATCGCCAGAGGGAACGACAACAGCGCCGCCACACCGGCCAGGAGCAACGAGTTGCGCAACCTCGGAGCGATGATGTCGGCCACGTCGGCATCTCGTTTGATCGAGTGACCGAGATCGCCATGTAAGAGGTCGGTGGCCCACTCGCCCATGCGGGCCAGCACCGGCCGGTCGAGTCCGTTCTCCGCACGGCACGCAGCCAACTTCTCCGGCGTTGCGGCCCGCCCCAGCAGCGAGGTGCACGCGTCACCGGGTAGGGCCTCGACCCCGAGGAACGTCAGGGCCGCCATCAGCACGAACACACCTACGGCCAACGCGGCGCGGCGCGCAATCTGCACGCTCACGTCAACCGACCTGGATCTTCTCCCAGCGCACCGCGTCGATCACCACCGGCTCGATGCCCTTCACGGAGGCGCTCATCGCGCGCACCAGCGTCTTGTGGTACGGCACGAAGATCGCCGTGTTGTCGAAGAGGTACTGCTGGATCTTCTGGTACTTGTCGGCTCGGGTCGCCGCGTCGGCGGTCGAACGTGCGTCGTCGAGCATGCCGTCGAGCGTCGTGTCCTTGGCGCCGGTCACGTTCCACGTCGCCGTGCTGCGGTACACCTCATTCAGTACCTGCGCCGCTGGCCGTTGGCCCCAACTGTCGACGAAGGCGGGTTCCTTCATCCACACGTCGTCCCAGTAGCCGCTCGAGTCGGCCATGGTGAGCTTCACACGGATGCCGGCCGCCTTCACCTGCTCCTGGTACGCGGTGACGAGGTCGACCATGTGGTCTTCGACATCGCTGGTGAACACCTCGATGTCGATGCCGTCGGGGTAGCCGGCCTCGGCCAACAACTTCTTCGCTCCCTCGATGTCCTGGGCGCACGACCCGTTCCAGCGGTAGGGGTCGCCCGACCAGACGGGCGTGTCGCAACTCGGTACACCGCCGTCCTTGCCGAGTACCACATCGGTGAGGGCCTGCCGGTCGACAGCCATGCGCAGTGCCTTTCGCACCTTCGGATCGTCGAAGGGCTTCTGGTCGACGCGGAAGTCGATGGCGTTCCAGTCGCCGCTCGGAATGCGTTGCAGCGTGAACTTCGACGTGTCGCCGAACAGGGCAGCGCTCTTCGCATCGACGCTCAGCAGCAGATCGACCTGACCACCCACCAGTGCCTGCGTGGCCGACGAGGCGTCAGCGATGGTGGGGATCTCGATTCGCGACAACTTCGGAGCACCCAGGAAGTAGTCGGGATTCGCGGTGAGCACCGTCGTGCCCTCCGGGTCGAACTTCTCCATCCTGAACGGCCCAGTGCCCACCGGCTCCTTACCGACGGTGGCCTGCGAGCCTTCGGGGGTCATCAAGGCGCGGTAGTCGGCGAGGAGCACCGGCAGATCGGCCTCACCGGCTGCGAGCGTGAGCTTCAGCGTGGCCGGGTCGGGCGCCTCCGCCTTCTGGATGATTCCCAGCACCGCGCGAACCGGGGAGTCGAACTCGGGGTCGATCATGCGGTTGATCGAATACACCGCGTCGGACGCGTCGAAGGCCGAGCCGTCATGGAATTTCACGCCCGTGCGCAGACTGAGGGTCCATTCGGTGAGGTCGGCGTTGCTCTTCCAGTCGGTGGCGAGTTCGGGAATCGGCTTGAAGTCCTTGTCGACACCGATCAGTCGGTCGAACACCATGTTGATGGCGGGCCAGAAGCGGTTGCCGTCGTAGGGGTCCATGGTGGCGGCGCTGCCGAGGCCCTCATCGTTGGCGACGCGGAGCACGCCGTTCGAACTCGAGCCACCGCTGCCGCCACAGGCACCAACCGCCAGAGAAGCACCGGCAAGTGCCAGCACCACCCACACACGTACCGAACGACTGCGCATGACCACTCCCTGCTCGCCACACCGACGAGGGCCGACGTTACCCGACTCGACGATCGCACCGAGTCCGTCGGTCGCCTACCTTTGCCGTGTGAACTCGTTCAGCGTCGTGTCGTTCAACACGCAGTACTCACTGGGTGCCGACCGCCGATTCGACCTGACGCGCTCCGTCGATGCTGTGCGTGCCGCCGACATCATCTGCCTCCAGGAAGTGGAACGGAACTGGCGGCGCACGAACATGGCCGATCAACCCAGCGACATCGAACGGTTGTTGCCCGATCGGTACGCCGCCTACGGCCCGATGCTCGATGTCGACGCGTCGTCGGTCGACGAACACGGACGGGTCATCAACCGCCGCCGACAGTTCGGCCAGATGACGTTGTCGCGCTGGCCCATCGCGTCATCGCGGGTGGTGATGCTGCCCAAGGTCGACACCGGTGGCGCTCCCAACAGTTGGTGCGGCGCGCTCGAGACTGTCATCGCCACACCCGGCGGGCCGGTTCGCGTGGTGAACGTCCACCTGACCGACATCACCGAGACCAACCGGATGACCCAGGTGTGGGCACTCGTGCACCTGCTGAATACTGCGCCCGCTGAGGGCGGCGCGTGGAACGGCGTCTCCAACGACCCTGCCGAGGCAGACCATTGGCAGTTCGACGACCCTGCGCCTCCCATGCCCGATGCAGCAGTGGTGCTCGGTGACTTCAATGACGTACCCGACAGCGCCGTGGTGGGAGTGATGCAGCGTGCCGGCTATCGCGACAGTTGGGGCCCGGGCACCGCCACCACATCCGGTTGGGTCACCTTCAAGACGAACCCGGCTCAGGGCACGTTCCACGACATGCGCATCGACTTCGTGTTCGTCAACGACGGCATCGAGGTGGTCGATGCCACCATCGACGTCGACTGCGACGCGTCCGACCATCAGCCCGTGTGGGCCACCGTTCGACTCGTCTGACACAGTTCGTCGGTCGGGCATCTGCCCTCCGCACCAGCCCGAGGGAGGGCAGCGGCCGCCATTGCTGCCACCTCGGCGTTGCGTACCGCTCACCGACAAATCACACAGTTGTCGTTTCGGCGAAACCCGACGAACCCCGTCGATTCACTTGGCGCCGTCATCCTTCCGGTGTGGCCCCCCAGCCGACATGCCTCCACGCCTCCTTCGACGACGCTGAGCCGACGGCAGCGAAAGGGCTGCGCTGATGACGGAACTGGTGAGTTGTCTCATGGTCACCCGCAACCGTCTCGAATCGGCTCAACGCGCCATCGACTGCTTCGCAGCCCAGACATGGCCCGAACGTGAGCTGGTGATCGTCGACGACGGAGATCAGGACTACTCGCCGATGGTGATGCCCTATGTGAACGCAGGGCTGAAAGTGCGCTACCACCGGGTGCGTCAGCAGCCGGGGATACTTCTCGGAGGATTGCGCAACCGGTCAATCGACTTCGCCCGCGGTATCTGGTGCATGCAATGGGACGACCACGGGTGGTCAGACCCAGAGCGCATCACCCGTCAGATGGCAGAACGCACGGGTCGAGGCGGCGTGGCCCTCAGGTGGGTGCTGGTCGACGTTCGTGGCACGACCCACGGACCGATGGCCTTCAGAGCCGCCACCGACATCACCACGCCGGGCACCATTCTCTTCCGACGGGATACCGGACGTTACGAGAACGTCGACCGAAACGAGGGTGCGCCGTTCGTTCGGGAGGTCCGGCGGAGCGGCCTCGCCCTCCTCGAACGTGATGATTCCCACCTCTTCGTACATTGTCACGAGGGGGCGACCACAAGGGAACTCGAGACCTTGCTCCGCCGGGCGCGGCGCCAGCCGATCGGCCTCGGTCACCGGATTCGATCGATGTTGACGAGCGGTGCGCGCCACCATCACGCCCTACTTCTCGACGACAGAGAGCGCGCCACTCTCGCGGCGCTCCACTCCCATACCGCTCGGCAGCCCATCTCGACATGATGTCGATCGACAGCACCCTCAGCGGGCACACCGCCAGCGTTGCCGTGAGCGACGAGCCCGTCCGAGTCGTGATGTCCACCATCGGTGAGTCCGAGCCGGTAGCCAGCCGTCCAGAGGCGCTCCGATGCAGCCTGGTGCGGCGACACCTCAGCCTCCAGGGCCTCGGACAGGTCGCCGACGCAGCGGTAGCGCTGACACTCGCACGATTGCTGCTGGAGGGAGCTGCCAACCCCACCTCCCGCGACATCACCACCGCCATCGTCTCCAGCGTGGTGCCGGCAGTGGTGGGGCTGCCACTTGCCTGGTGCCTCGCCGACTCGTTGCGTCGCAACGCCTCGCTCGCGGCAACGCAGCTGACACGGGCACTCATCAGTGTGGGAGCCATGCTCGTGCCTCACTCGTCGAGCAGGGCGGTGGGCTTTGCCTTCATTGCCGCCATCACCGCGGCGCAGACCGTGACAGGAAGCCTTCGAACAGCAAGCGTGGGACACACCGTTGAACGGTCGAGGTTGGTCGCCGCAAACTCGCTGGCGGCAGTGACCGGCAAGATCGCGGGTGCCCTCGGGCTGGCACTCGTGTTCGCCCTCGACTTCCTGGGACCACACGTCGTCTTCTCGACCGCCGCCGCGCTGCATCTGCTCGCCGCAGTCGGTTACGCCAGTTGGTCGGCCGACCTGGGCGGCAACGGCCAGCGCGCGACATCGACACGGCAGATGGCCCGCGACGCGGTTCAGTTGTTGCGCAACGCGGGCACCCTCGCGGTGGTGCTCGGTCCCATGGTGCTCCGCGCCCTGCAGGCCGCATCGATGGTCACCCTCGTGGCATTGGTCGACCACGGTGCCCAGCGTCAGTCAATTGCCACCGCGGCGGTGTTGGCTGCAACGTCTACCGGTGGCTTCATCGGCATGGCTGCAGCGCCGACGTTCTGGCGTGTGTTCCGAACACGAACAGCCTGCTGGGCTCCGATCGGGTCCCTCATTGCGCTGGGTACCTTCGTGGCCGTCCATCCGACTCTGTCGACCTGCTTGGCAGTGCAGTTCGGGCTCTCGATGGCGTTCGGCACGCTACGAGTCCGCGCTGACGCTGCGGTACAGGCCAATTGCGTCGCAGCGAGCCGCGGCCGGGTGGTCGCCGCGTACGAAGCCTGCTACCTGGTCGCGTTCGTCGCGGGCGCCGTTCTCGCCAGTGCGAACCCCTTCGTGGGCCAGCCGTTGGGCCTCATCGTGACCGTCATCACTGGTGCGATCGCCATCACGTGCGGCTTCACCGCTCCGCGTTTGATCGGGCGCGCCGAACCATAACGGCGACGACAGCATCGTCGTCTCCGCTCGCGAGCACGGCTGCCGTACGTGCAGTCGTCAGTCGAACAGTGACCGCACTCCCGGTTCCGGGTCGTGCAGCAGTTCGAACTCGGCATCGATGCGCAGCGTGGGCCGCTGGTTCAGGTCGTACTGGGGCCATGACGCTGCGCCGCCCTTGGCGAAAGCCGAGATCTCGTCGGCGAACCGAGTGGCGATGCCCTGCCGTTCGGCGCCCTCGCCCAACAGCATCTCGGTGCCGGGAGCAGCGAGGTTGTCGAACGCGAACGGGATGTCGAACGCGTGCGACGAGCCGAGCATGCCGCCGAACGCCGGCGACGCCCACGTGAACCAGTACATCCAGGTGCTGTTGCCGTTGGCGAGGCGCGCCTCTGCCAGACGGCGCGCCGGCTGGCGGAAGACGTGGTCGGTCTGCGCCGCACTGATGAGCGTGAGGTGAGTGGCGCCCTCGCGGGCCGCCTCGTACTCCGCGCGTGCAGCGGCGGCGCGATCGCCGAACTGCAGTGCGAGGTGGTCGAGCCACTGCTGCTCGCCAGCGCCGGAGTAGCGCGGGTCGAACGCGAGGAAGAGCAGGTTCTCGTCACGGTTGGTGCCGATGCTGAGCGGTACCGGGTTGGCTGCTGCGGCAGCGAGCAGGTCGGCCGACACGCCGATGCCGCCACCGGCGGGCGAGAAGACGTCGAGGTTGGTGTTCGGCATTGCCAGCGTCGCCGACTGCGCCTCGAGCACCTTCTCGAGCGGCAACTGGCGAGCCTCGTCGACACTGTCCACTCCGGCGTGGCCGAGGAATGCTTCGGCCCACACGTTGGCCTGCTCGAGCGAGCGCAACTGGCCGATCGACGGGCTCATCGCCCACGCCGCATGGAACAGACCCGCTGCCGGTGGAGCGGCCAGCAGCGACACCACCGCCGAACCACCGGCCGACTCGCCGAAGATGGTGACGTTGTCGGCGTCGCCGCCGAACTCGGAGATGTGGTTGCGCACCCACTGCAGGCCGCAGATCTGGTCGAGCGTGCCCCAGTTGCCCTCACCGAGGAAACCGAGTGCGCCGAGGCGGTAGTTGATGGTGACCACCACATGGCCGCGTGCTGCCAGCGCTGAACCGTCGTACCACGGAATGGAACCGCCACCATTCAGATACGCGCCGCCGTGGATCCAGAAGAGCACCGGCAGTTTCGACCCGGGAGTGGCATCGGCCGGAGCAAACACGTTGAGGAACAAGCAGTCCTCGCTCATGGCACCCACGTCGATGCCGAGCATGTTCTCCATCATTCCGGGAACCTGCGGCGCCAACTTGCCAGGGGTGTCGAACGGGCCGGCACTCGGGTCGAACGGCACCAGCACCGGCGCTTCGAAGCGGCCAGCCGTTGCGTAGCGGATGCCGAGATGACGTGTGACGGGCGAGGTGGCAGGTTCGGTCATGACCCCGACACTATGCCGCCCACCGACGAGTGGCTCAGGCGGGCGGACCTGCGAGTCCGTACGCGATGGCCTGCGCAATCTGCGGGGCACGAAGGCGGGAGAAGCGATCGGTGAGGTGCAGCTTGTCGCGGTAGACGACCGTCGTTCCGATGACCGCAGGACAGAACGTCTCGGTGCACAACCAGTTCGACGGGTCGACGTAGGTGGCACCGTGCTGGGCCGCAGCGTCCGCAAGCCCCTTCACGTGCGAGGGGTCGACTGCGGCACTTCGGTCGTTGCCGCACGGTCGAACATCACTGCGATGTGCAGCGACACACTGGGCCACGCTCTCCCCGTTCGTCTTCGGAGTGTCGCCCAGTACGAGCACCTGGGTGCCGGGACCCTTCACTGCGTCGATGCTGCGACCGAGCCCCTCTGCCCATGTCGGCATCGCCGACTTCTTGGGTACGCCGACGATGGCGCGGCGCGACAGCATCGGGAACACCACCAACTGGGGCTGCAGGCTGCGGATGTACTCCAACGCGTTCTGCCGCCACACCGGACACTCCGGGTAGGGCAGGTAGTAGTTGCTGGGATCGGCAGCGGAGTACACCTTCACATCGGCTGCCGGGCACCCGGCTTTCGTGACGGTCACGATCTTCCAGTGGTTCGCCTTCCCGGCCTCGTCAAAGGCACCGAACCAGTGCGCCGCCTCCGAGTCGCCGGTCATCACCACCACCACGCTCGACGAGGTGTCGCCGAAGAAGCAATTCTTCCTCGGGGTGACCTCACTCCACGACAGATGACACCCGTTGTCGTACAGGGGGGCATCGTCGGACCCTGCCGACCTCACGGGTGTTCCGTCGGGAACCGGTCCAAGCTCGGCGCCGGCGATGACGTCGGCCAGCACGGCAGTGTCAACCGTGGGCGATGGCGCAGTGGGCGGAATGGTGGCCATGGTGGAAGCGACGAGCGACGCCGCGGTGTCGGTGGGTGCGGCGCCGACGGGCTCCGTGGTGGAAGGTGCGGTTGAGGGCACCGACGGCGGAACCGAACCTGCCGACGACACCCCGGTGCTGCACGCGGCAAGGCCTGCCAGCGCCACCACCACCATCAGTTCGCGTCGCATCCGTCGAGTTCGCCCCTGCCGCGCGCGCGGCGTCACGGCAGAGGGCAGGCTATGCGGACACCAGGGTCGTCAACGGTCACCCTGCGGCGCGCCGAGCCGTGAACCGGTGCGGAGGGAACTGGACGATGTCGACGAAACCGGCAGCACGGAGGTGCTGCTCTACCTCCGGTGCGGTGCGGGGGTCGATGGAGGAGTTCAGGTACATCTCGATTCCCGACGACCAGTTCATCTCGAAGCCCGGCGTGCCCTCGTCGACCAGCACCGTCACGACATACGCGATTCCACCGGGCTTCAGCGCCGCATGCATGCGGCCGAGCACCGTCGCGAAGCGGTCGTCGGGCAGGTATTGGGCGACGTTCACGAGCACCGCCACATCACACTCGGAGGGCAGTTCGGCTGTCTCGGCGTCGCCCGGCACCATCGTCGCCCGGTCGGCAAGTCCCATCGCTGCGGCGATCTGCTGTGCCACCTCCAGCACCGGACCACGGTCGACACATGCGACGGTGGCGCCGGACACGTGCTCGATGAGGGCGAACCCGACCAGACCCGACCCACAGCCGAGGTCGAGCACTCGACCGCCTTCCGGAACCACGAGCCCGCGTTCGGGGAACACCGCCTGGAACTGCGGCACCATGTCGGGCCATCGCACGACATCGGGCGAGGCGTACGACTGCCATTCGTCGGCGGCATCGTGGGCATCATGGCCGCCCGGTGCGACACCGGTGCGAACGGCGTCGACGAGCAGGTCGCGGTTGCGCATCCACGCGAGGTAGATCGCTCGGGTGTCGCCAACGGAACCCTCGGTCAGATAGGCGGTGGCCATCGGACTGTTCACGAAGCGCGTCGCCAGCCCCTCGAGCGCACCCAGCGACAACAGTGCACGGACGAGCGCCCGGGTGCCCCGCTCGGAACACTTCATCGCCGCCGCAAGTGATGGCACGTCGGAGGCACCGCCCGCAACATGACTGAAGAGGTCGAGGTCCAGCGCCGCTCGCACCACAGCAACCTTCAGGCCGTGGAGGTCGACATCATCGAGCAGGTCGGTCGGAGGAATCGACGGCGCAGTCACGGGCGGAGTCTCGCGCGACTGACGGATGCCTTGGTCAGCGTCGAACGCGGATCCGGATGGGGCCTTTCGCCGAGGAGGCGTCGACCACCCTGCCGGCCTGCGTGATGTCCACTTTCCCGTCGGCCACCAAACGACGAGCAGCAGCGCGCGCCGGTTCCATCAACGGCCGCCAGTCGTCACCACCCACCGCCCGGGCAGCCTCGCTGGGACAGATCGTTGCTCCTCCCGCGCGTGCGCCCAACAGGTCGAGGATCGTTGCTTCAAGCTGGTGGTCGACGGAGTTCACCTTGCGCGTCCGGCACCGGTCGCTGCAGTAACGAACCTCGTCCCACTGGCGCTCCCAGGCCTTGCGCCACGTGATCGTGCGTCCGCACGACACACACGATTTGGTCGGTACGGCCATTCCTCGATTGTGCCAACCACACCGCGGCCCTGCTCGACCGTGCAGTTCTTCCCTGCCAGATGTTCGGCCGCACCGCCCACCGCGTCAGTTGCCGCTGCCCTGCACCAAACGGGCGACGAGAACGAGCAGCACGAGCAGCGACAGGCTCGTCTGGAACATCATCGCCACCTTCACCCGCCGAGACACCACGGTCTCACTGGTCGGCCCGAACGTGGCGTTGGTGTTGAACGAGATGAACGCATAGTCGATGAGCTTCGGCTGTTGGAGATCCTCGCCACCACGGCCAGGGAACACGAAGGCGCCGCCCGGCACGATGCCGTCGAGCAGCCAGTACCACCCGGTGAAGACCGCGGCGATGGCGAGGTAGGCGGCGCCCACATCGGCGAGGCCCCACAGGTAGTCGTTGTGACGAACGTGCGCCGTCACCACCAACGCGGCCACCGTGGCAACCGTCTGCACCGTCGCAACGATGAGATAAACCATCAGCGCCCGGTGGCGACGCCGCGCGCTGCCCGATGCGCCCGACACGACGACCGCCACCATTGCGGCGATGAACACGACCGCCATCGCGACATCGAGCGCATCCAGCACCCGTGTGGTGCTCGATGAGAACACGGACCCGTATTCGATGGCAACACCCGCGGCGAGGTCGAGCACGAAGACCACCAGCGCATACACCGCCGTGGTTCGTGGCGTGAAGACCTCCGCCGACCCACGCCCTGACTGGCTGAAGGCGTCTGCCTGGCTCATCGGTCGCTCCTCACGTCATGGTGTTCAGCGGAGCAGACCGTAGTCGACTCACTCGATGCGCATGCCGGAGATCGCACGGGCGATCACCAGCTGCTGGATCTCGGAAGTCCCTTCGAAGATCGTGTGGATCTTCGCGTCACGGTGCCAGCGCTCCACCGGGTACTCGCGGGTGTAGCCGTAGCCACCGAGGATCTGGATGGCGCGCTCGGTTGCCTTGACGGCAACCTCGCCGGCCTTCGCCTTGCTCATCGAGCCCTCGGCGTTCTTGAACTCGACGCCATTGCGGCCCATCCAGGCTGCACGCCACACAAGCAGTCGGGCTGCGTCGATCTCAAGCGCCATGTCGGCGAGGTCGAACGCGATCGACTGGTTGTCGATGATCGGGCGACCGAACTGCTCACGGGTCTTGGCGTACTCGAGGGAGTACTCGTAGGCAGCACGGGCGATGCCGAGAGCCTGCGCGCCGACGATCGGGCGGGTCGCCTCGAAGGTCTGCATCGCTGCCTGGGTCTTGGCGCTCTTGCCCTCGCGGACCCGGGCGAGGCGCTCATCGAGCTTATCCTTGCCACCGAGCACCATCTCCGCCGGGATGCGGCAGTCATCGAGGTGAACATCGGCGGTGTGCGAAGCGCGGATGCCGTGCTTCTTGACCTTCGCGCCCTGCTCGCAGCCCTTGGTGTTCGGCGGGATGATGAATGCAGCCTGCCCGCGCGAACCGAGCTCCTTGTCGACGACAGCGGTGACGACGTGGACGTTGGCGATGCCGCCGTTGGTTGCCCATGCCTTCTGCCCGTTGAGAACCCACTCGTTGGTGGCCTCATCGAACTTGGCGGTGGTGCGCTGCGAGGAGACGTCAGATCCCGCCTCCGGCTCAGAGGCGCAGAAGGCCGCGATCTTTACGTCATCCGGCGTGCCGTAGCACTGCGGAACCCACTCGCCGATCTGCTCGGGAGTGCCCTGACCGACGATGGCGGCCACGGCGAGGCCGGTGCCCTGGATCGACATGCCGATGCCGGCGTCGCCCCAGAAGAGCTCCTCGCTGACGAGCGGCATGCTGAGACCGGTCGGGTCGGCGAAGAACTGGGCCATTGCCTCAAAGCCGTAGAGGCCGATCTTGGCTGCCTCCTGGACGATCTCCCAGGGGAACTCCTCGCGCTCATCCCACTCGTGGGCAGCGGGGCGAATGACACCCTCCGAGAATCCATGGACCCATTCGACGAGGTCCTTCTGCTCCTGGTTGAGTGCGAGCGAGAACTGCGGCTCGGCT
>CAZQPJ010000004.1:0-26488 GCA_964595105.1 uncultured Bifidobacterium sp. | reverse complement strand
ACGGCCAGAAGATGTGGACCTCGCTGTCGAGCGACGCCGACTACATGTGGCTCGCCGTGCGCACCGACCCGGATGCCAAGAAGCACAAGGGCATCTCCATCCTCATCGTGCCGATGGACACGCCGGGCATCAGCCTCCAGCCGCTCCGGCTCATCGGCGAGCACGACATCAACGCCGTGTTCCTCGACGATGTTCGCGTGCCCGTCACCAACTGCGTGGGCGGAGAGAACCAGGGCTGGACCCTCATCACCAACCAGCTCAACCACGAGCGCGTCACGCTGTGCTCCACCGGCGTCGTGGAGCGCGCACTCACCGACATCAGGGCGTGGGCGCAGCAGACCTCACTGCCCGACGGGCGCCGCGTCATCGACCAGGAGTGGGTGCAGCTGAACCTCGCCCGCGTGCACGCCAAGCTCGAGGCCCTGCGCCTCATGAACTGGCAGAGCGCGTGGGAAGCCACGAAGGGCGTGCTCGACATCGGCCACTGCTCGGCCATCAAGGTGTACGGCACCGAGTTCTACCTCGAGGCGTTCCGGTTGCTGTTCGAGATACTCGGGCCTCCCGGGTATCTGAAGGCCGGCACACCCGGCGCCGTGCTGCAATCGCGACTCGAGTCGCTCTATCGCGGCATGCTCATCCTCACCTTCGGCGGCGGCACCAACGAGATGCAGCGCGACCTCATCACCATGTTCAGCCTCGGATTCCCAAGGGCGGCCCGCTGATGGACTTCTCATTCACTCCCGACCAGGAAGCACTGCGCGGTCTCGCTGCGCAGATCGTGGGCGACGTGTGCACGCCCGAGCACAAGAGGAGCGTCTCGGCCACCGAGTCGGGCACCGACCTCCAGTTGTGGATGGCACTGGCCGACGCCGGTCTCGTCGGCATCCACCTGCCCGAGTCGGCGGGCGGCGGCGGCTACGGCTGGCTCGAGGCAGCCATCGTGCTGGCCGAGGTGGGCCGCGTGGCCGCTCCGGTGCCGGCACTGGCCGTGATGGCACTGGCCGCGCCTGCGCTGGTCGGCCATCCGCAGTTCCTCGAGGGCGTGGCCGCCGGGGCCACCATCGTCACCGCCGCCATGCACGAACCCGTGGGCGACGTGTGGGCTCCCACCACCACGGTCACCGACGGTCGCATCACCGGCACCAAGGTGTGCGTGGCACATGGTCTGTTGGCCTCGCGCTTCGTGGTCACCGCCGCCGACGGCCTCTACGTGGTCGACGCCGGCGCCGAGGGCGTGTCGGTGGACCGCGAAGACACCACCTCGGGCGTGCCCGACGCGATGGTGACCTTCGCCGGCGCCTCGGCGCAGCGCATCGGCGGCAGCGACGCGGTGGAAGCGCTCCTCATGCGGGCCCAGTCGGCTGCGTGCGTCATGATCGCCGCCTCGTGCCAGAGCGCCCTCGGCCTCACCGCCGAGTACGCCCGCACGCGCCAGCAGTTCGACAAGGCCATCGCCACGTTCCAGGCCGTCAGCCAGCGCGCCGGTGATGCCTACATCGACACCGAGGCGGTGCGTCTCACGGCGTGGCAGGCCGCCTGGCGTCTCGACCGCGGCATGCCGTGCGCTGCCGAACTGCTCACCGCCAAGTTCTGGGCCAGCGAGGGCGGCTGGAGGGTGATGCACGCCGCCCACCACCTGCACGGTGGTGTGGGTGTCGACCGCGACTACCCGCTGCACCAGTACTTCCTCAACCACAAGCAGCTCGAGCTGCTGGTCGGTTCGGCCACCCCGTCGCTGCAGCGGCTCGGCGGCCTACTGGCCAACGAGCCCGTCTAGGTCACGCCACGCCCAGCCGCCGGTTGGCCTCGTCGAGCGCCCACCGGTAGTCGGCCTTGCCCACCACCGTGCGCACCACGGTGGGCACGATCTCGATGGCCTTCGGCGCCTTGTAGTCGGCAACGAGCGTGCGGGCATGCGCAACCAACTCGTCGAACGTCGCCGTCGCGCCATCGCGCAGCGCCACCAACGCGGTCACCTGCTGGCCCCAGCGTTCGTTCGCGGTGCCCACCACGACGGCGTCGAACACGGCCGGGTGCTGCTTCAGTGCGGCCTCCACCTCCTCCGGGTAGATCTTCTCGCCACCGCTGTTGATGCTCACCGAACCACGCCCGAGCACGCTGATGGAGCCGTCGTCCTCGATCACCGCGAAGTCGCCCGGCACCACCCACCGCTGCCCCTGATAGGTGCGGAAGGTCTGCGCCGACTTCTCGGGGTCCTTGTAGTAGCCGAGCGGAATGTTGCCGCGGCGAGCCAGCATGCCCACCACGCCGGGCGCGCACTGCACGCCGTCGTCGTCGAGCACCGTGGTGTCGGGACCCACGTTGAAGCGCGGCGCGGCGTGGCCCGCACCGTCATCGAACCTCGACCCACCGGCACCGGTCTCGCTGGCGCCATAACTGTCGAGGATGAGCACGTTCGGCAGCACCGCCTTCAACTCGCGTCGCACACCGGCCGACAGCGGAGCACCACCGTTGCCGATGCTGAACACGTTCGACAGGTCGTACTCCGCAGTACCCTCGGCGAGCGCCGCCGCCAGCGGGCGGGCCATGGCATCGCCGACCGTGCTCACCGAGTTGGCGCCGCTGCGTTCGGCCAGGCGCCAGATGGCATGGGCATCGAAGCGCTGCCCCGTCGACAGCACGAAGACTCCGCCCATGGTGAAGGCATTGCCCATCACCCACTGGCCGCCACCGTGCATCATCGGCCCCAGCGCCATGAGGCGCATCTGGCCCGGGCTGGCTGCAGCTTCCTCGCCCAACTGTTCGGGACGCTCGATGGGACGACCACCTCGGCCGGAGTTCATGGCGCCGAGGATGATGTCTTCGTGGCGCCACATCACGCCCTTCGGCATGCCGGTGGTGCCCCCCGTGTAGAGCAGGTAGAGGTCGTCGGGCGACCGCTCACGACCATCGCGTTCTGGCGACGCAGCGGCCAGCGCCGCCTCGTACTGGGCACCCATCACCAGGGTGTGCCGCAGCCTCGGCAGCGAGTCGGCCACGGCCGCCAGCGCGTCGGTGTACTGCTCGCCCACGATCACAGCCACGCAGTCGGCGTTGTCGTAGAGGTACCGCAGTTCAGCCTCCACGTAGCGGTGGTTCACGTTGATGGGAACCGCGCTGATCTTGCAGCAGGCGTAGAACGCCTCCACCCACTCGGCACAGTTGGCCGCATGCACGCCCACGTGGTCACCGGGGCCGATACCCACCGACGTGAGGTGGTTGGCGAGGCGTGTCGCCCGCTCGTCGAGCTCGCGATAGGTGTACTCGAGGTCGTCGGTGATGAGGGCCGGCTTGTCGGGAATGGCGTCGGCGATGATCTCGAACACGTCGGCCAGTTGGAAGTGCCGCGCTGCCATCACGCCACCGTGGTGAGCATCGGTGCCACGTCGGCGGCAAAGGCCTCGAGCTGATCGCACAGTTCGTCGCAGCTGCGGGCCTTGAACCGCACCTGCAGTTGGTTCACACCGGCGGCGGTGCCGGCCAGGATGCGCTCGGCGATGGACTGCGCAGAGCCGGTGAGGGTGGCCTCGCCCACGTCCCATCCGGCCTCACCCACGTGGAGGAATGGAGTGATGTGGCCGATGGCCATCGGCTGGTCGGCGCGGCCGGCGGCGTCACGAGCCTGCTGCAGCATCTCCACCATGGCGGCGTTCGACGGGCCCTGGGGCAACCAACCATCGGCCAGTCGACCGGCGCGGTTGATGGCAGCCGGCGATGAGCCCGCCACCCACACCGGCGGCCGCGGCGACTGCACCGGTCGGGGGCGCGCACCGAAGCCGTCGACGAACTCGTTGGTGAGCGCGTCGATGATGACCGGAATGGCCTCGTCGACGGAACGTCCTCGGCGGTGGAAGTCGAACCCCAGCGCCTCGAACTCAGCCTGCACATGGCCCGCACCCACGCCACAGATCATGCGGCCACCCGACAGGTGGTCGATGGTGGCGAACTGCTTGGCGGCCATCAGCGGGTGGCGATACGGCAGCACGTAGACGTGCGTCAGCAGCATGGTGCGCTCGGTGTGCGCCGCCAGCCAGCCGAGGGTCGACACCGGGTCGGCCCAGTGGGTGCCCATGGAGCCTGCGACCGCCTCGGGCAGGGCCACGTGGTCGCACACGCCCACGTAGGCGTAGCCCGCCCGGTCGCAGGTTCGAGCAATGCGAGCCATCTCCGCCGGCCCCGCGCTGCGTTCCCAGTCGGCGACGAAGTAGGTGCTCTGCGCCTGGATCGGCAACTGGATGCCGAACACGCGGGTACCGGGCGCGATCTCGTACATGGTGCTCTCCCTCCCGGAACGTCAGCGGTTCGGCGTGTTGAGTTCGGTGACGTTGTCGAGCACGATGCGGCGCCGTTCGGCATCGTTGAAGTGCTTCAGTTCCTGCAGGTAGTCGAGCGGCTGGGGCATGCCCTCGATGTGCGGCCAGTCGCTACCGAACAGCACGCGGTCGACGCCCATGAGGTCGACGATCTGGTTCACGTCGTCCTCCCAGAACGGGTTGATCCACCAGTGCTGTTTCAGGGTTTCCACGGGATGCGTGCCGAAGTAGCCGGGCATCTTGTGGTGCGTCGAGCTGAGCTTCTTCATCGTCTCGGCGAGGTAGTCGGAGCCGTTCTCCACCGACGCCATGCGCAGGTTGGGGAAGCGGTCGAACATCTTCTCGAACACCGAGGTGATCACGAAGTCGGCGGCCGCACGCTCGATGGCGAAGCTCTTGATGGTGGGCTTCCATCCACCGCTGAACCGGGCGGAGAAGGAATCGTCGGCGTAGCCGTTCGACGAGTAGCCGCTGTCACCGGCATGGATGACCACGGTGACACCCGCCTCGTTCACTCGGGCCCAGAAGGGGTCGAACATCGGGTCGAAGGGCGACCGCTGCCCGAGTGCCGTGATGGGGGCTGCGGGCCGCATCACGATGACGCGGGCACCACCGTCGAGCGCCCACTCGAGTTCGCTGCACGCCCAGTCGACGTCGGCGAGCGCGATGTAGGGCGCTGCGAAGATGCGGTTCTGGTAGGCGAAACCCCAGTCGTCGGCGAGCCAGCGGTTGAACGCCCGGAAGGTGAGGCACACCGCGCCCGGATCGTGCTTCAGCAGTTCCTCGTAGAGCATGCCGAGCGTGGGGAACAGCCAGATTTTCGACAGGCCCTGCTCGTCCATGGTGGCGAGGCGGGCGTCGCGGTCTCGGTACTCGGGACGAATGGGCTCGCGAGCGGTGAGGAACTCGAGCGGGTGCTTGCCCTCTGGGTTACCGCGGAAGTACTCGTGCATCGCGCCAGCGGGCGAGATGGGGTCGAAGGTGGGGTTGGTGACCGCTCGGCTCACCACACCGCCCACCACGTGGTACTGGCGCCCATCGATCTGGCACCACTGCACACAGCGAGGACCGTCGGACTTGGCGAGGTGCCGAGTGAAGGCATCCAGCGCCTCGTAGTAGTGGTTGTCGCAGTCGAACGGCTGGTAACCGAGGTCTTCCATGTGCACACAGTACGTCTGCTGAACCGGCACCGACGCACCGGCCGTTAGTGTCGGCGCTCGTGATCAGGGTGACCGTCGACCAGCACGTGCAGCTGTGCACCATCGAGCGACCGGAGCGTCGCAACGCGTTCGATCAGGAGCACTACGTGGCCCTCGCCACGGCCATGGGGGAAGCCGCCGCGAACGACGACGTGCACGCTCTGGTGGTGACCGGCATCGGTGCCGCGTTCAGCGCCGGGCAAGACCTGAAGGAGATGGCCGCGCTGGCAGGCGGCACCGCCACCGGCACGCACGACGGGTTCCCACGCCTGGTCGACCAACTCGACACCTTCCCCAAGCCGCTGCTGGCGGCCGTGAACGGCGACGCGGTGGGCATCGGCCTCACCATGTTGTTGCATTGCGACATCGCCGTGGTGGCGCACGATGCGCGACTGCGCGTGCCGTTCAGCGAACTGGGTGTGCCGCCGGAGGCAGGTTCGAGCGCGTTGATGGCCGACACGGTCGGTTGGCAACAGGCGGCCGAACTGCTGTTCACCTCGCGCTGGATCGACGGTGACGAGGCAGTTCGGATGGGCTTGGCGCTGCGGGCAGTTCCGCGAGCCGATGTGCTCGACCACACCATGGCCATCGCCCAGCGCATCGCATCGCACTCGCCCTGGGCCGTGCAGACAGCGAAGCGGTTGATGCTCGAGGCACGCGGCCAACGGTCGCGCACCGCTCGACGGCACGAGGACGCCGCCTTTGCCACGCTGTTCCGTGGGGCGTCGAATGGCTGAGTCCGCAGCCTTCGCTGGCCGCATCGGCCGCACCATGGCCGGCTCGGAACCGCACTGGCCGACGCGCCCCACGGCACCGGCAGGTGCACCGAACATCATCTTCGTGCTCGCCGACGACGTGGGGTTTGCCGATCTCGGCTGCTTCGGCGCCGAGATCCGCACACCGAACCTCGACCGCATGGCTGCCGAGGGCATCCGTTTCTCGAACTTCCACGTCAACCCGATGTGCTCACCCACCCGCGCCAGTCTGCTGACCGGCATCAACTGCCACGCCGCCGGCATGGGCCACATCGCGCAGGATGACCCTGGGTTCCCGGGCTACCGCGCCGAACTGGGCACCAACGTGGCCACGGCAGCCGAGATCCTGCGCGACCACGGGTACGCCACCCTGATGGTGGGCAAGTGGCACCTGTGCCGTGACGCTGCGATGTCGGCCGGCGGCCCCATCGACTCATGGCCACTGCAGAGAGGCTTCGACCGCTTCTACGGCATTCTCGAGGCGTTCACCAACCTGCACCACCCGCACCGACTCGTGCGCGACAACCATGTGGTGTCGAACGATCGTTACCCCGAGGGCTACTTCCTCACCGACGATCTCACCGAGCAGGCCATCAGCATGGTGCGCGAGGTGCAGGCCAGTCGCCCGGGCAAGCCGTTCTTCCTCTACGTGGCGCATCCGGCGGCGCACGCTCCCCTGCTGGCCAAGCCCGACGACATCGAGCGGTACCGGCACACCTACACCGTGGGGTGGGACGAGATCCGGCGACAGCGCCACGCCCGCCAGATCGAACTCGGCATCGTGTCCGCCGACACGGTGCTGCCGCCCCGGGAGAGCGGCGAGGTCGACGGCGTGGCGGCATGGGACGACCTCACCGACACCGAACGTCTGGTGTTCGCCCGCTACATGGCGGTGTATGCAGCCATGGTCGACGAGATCGACCAGAGCATGGGCCGCCTGCGCGAGGCACTCGAGCAGTCGGGCCAGTGGGAGAACACCATCGTGGTGTACCTCTCCGACAACGGCGCGAGCCGCGAGGGCGAAGCCACGGGCACCACCAACTACTTCGCCCACCTCGCCGGGGCCCCCGACACGGTGGCGCGTGACGCCGAGCGGCTCGACCTCATCGGCGGACCGCAGACCATGAGCCACTACCCCCGCGGCTGGGCCATGGCCGGCAACACGCCCTTCCGGATGTACAAGCGGCACACGCACGCGGGTGGCATCCAGGTGCCGTGCATCGTGCACTGGCCGGCCGGTCTGGCGCATCAGGCGGGCACGATTCGCCGCCAGTACGCGCACTGCATCGACCTGCTGCCCACGGTGCTCGAACTGGCCGGCCTGTCGGCGCCCACCGAGTACCGCGGCAACCAGCTGCTGCCGTTCGACGGCATCTCGCTGGCCCCGGTACTGGCCGACGACAGCCACCCCACCCTGCGCACCGAGCAGTACTACGAGAACGAGGGGCACCGCGGCTTCTACCGCGACGGCTGGGAGGTGGTCACCAATCGCGTTCCGCGCCGCCCGTTCGGCGACCACGAGTGGGAGCTCTACCACCTCGACGCCGATCCCACCGAAACCCGCGACCTCGCGGCCGACCACCCCGACCTGGTGGCAGCACTGTCGCAGGGCTGGCACGAGGCGGCGGTGCGCAACAACGTGTATCCGCTCGACGAGGGGTCGGGCTGGCGCTGGCTGGTGCGGCCGCCCGACGACGACGTGTTCCACGAACCCGTCACCATCCACCCCGGCACGCCCACGCTCGAACGCATCCGCTGCGGCTCACTCACGTGGCAGCGCAACTTCACCGTCACCGTCGACGTGACGGTGGAACACGGCGATCGCGGCGTGCTGGTGGCCCACGGCGACCAAGGGGGCGGGTATTCGCTCGAACTGCGCCGGCACGGTCTGGTGTTCGTGCACAACGACGGCCACGGCACGACGGCGCGGGTCGAGGCGGGCGCCCTCTCAGCGGGTCGGCATTCGGTGGTGCTGCGCATGGCAGCACCGGGCGGCGGCCGCTGGCACGTCACCGTGGAGGTCGACGGCGAGGCGCGCATCGAGCCGTTCGACTGCCCGATGCTCTGGCCCATGGCCCCGTTCAGCGGTATCGACGTGGGGATCGACCGGTCATCACCCATCGACTGGGCTCGCTACGAAGCAGACGGGCCGTACCCCTACACGGGGCGACTCCACAGCGTCCACTACGAGCCAGGCGAGTTGGCACCCGATGCGCCGGCGCGTTTCACCGACTTCCTTCGCGACTGGGGTGCGAAGTTCGAGTGACCGGCGTCAGAGCCGTTCGATGATGGTGACGTTGGCCTGACCGCCGCCCTCGCACATGGTCTGCAGGCCGTAGCGGCCGCCCGTGCGCTCGAGCTCGTGCAGCAGCGTGGTCATGAGGCGAGCACCCGTGGCACCCAGTGGGTGGCCGAGGGCGATGGCGCCACCGTTCACGTTCACCTTCTCGTGCGGCGCGCCGATCTCCTTCATCCACGCCATCACCACCGGAGCGAATGCCTCGTTGATCTCCACCAGGTCGATGTCGTCGATGGTGAGGCCGGCCTTCGCCAGTGCACGGCGCGTGGCCGGGATGGGCGCCGACAGCATCATGATGGGGTCGTCGGCGAGCACGCTGATGTGATGGATGCGTGCCCGGGGCTTCAGGCCGTGCTCGTTCACCGCTCGCTCGTTGGCCACCAGCAGTGCCGCCGACCCGTCGGAGATCTGGCTGGCCAGCGCCGCAGTGAGGTTGCCGTCGGGTGTGAGCGTGGGCAGCGAGCGAATCTTGTCGATGTTCGGCTCTCGCGGCCCCTCGTCGAACGTGAGCCCGTTGAGCGGCGCGATCTCGGCGTCGAACCGACCCTCGGCGCGGGCACGCAGAGCGCGGAGGTGCGACTCGACGGCGAACGCCTCCATCTCGTCGCGCGACAGGTTCCACTTGTCGGCCATCATCTGCGCGCCCACGAACTGGCTCACCTCGCCGTTGCCGTAACGGGTGGTCCAGCCGGGCGAGCCGGTGAACGGGTCGTTGAAGCCGAGCGCCTGACCCGCTGTCATGGCCGACGAGATGGGGATCATGCTCATGTTCTGCACGCCACCCGCCACCACCATGTCCATGGTGCCGCTCATCACGGCCTGCGCCGCGAAGTGCACCGACTGCTGCGCAGAGCCGCACTGCCGGTCGATGGTGGTGCCGGGCACGTGCTGCGGCAGACCGGCTGCCAGCCAGCAGGTGCGGGCGATGCAGCCCGCCTGCGGACCCACCGAGTCGACATTGCCGAACACCACGTCGTCGACGGCGCCGGGATCGATGCCAGTGCGCTCGATGAGCGCCGCGATGCTGTGCGCACCGAGGTCGGCAGGGTGAACGGTTGACAGCGAGCCGCCGCGCTTGCCCACGGGGGTGCGCACGGCGTCGACGATGAAGGCCTCGGACATGCGGGCGACGCTAGCCCAGGGCCGTGCGCAGCGACGCAGCGTCGGCCGCCAACACCGCACCCGCAGCCAGCGCTGCGTCGATGGCCGCATTCCATCGGTCGACGAAGGTCTGCCGATCGGGGTACAGGCCGGCGAGCGTGGCGGCATCGAAGGGCGTCGTGGTGCCGAACAGGCCGCAGAAGCTCTCACCCGACTGACCACCGCCCGAGAGGCGGGCCACTGCGGCGTCAACCTGTGGCGTGCGCACACCACCGAGGGCGTTGCCCTGTGCATCCACCTTCAGAGCGCCCGCCGCATCGAGTTCGATGAGTGGCGTGGACGCGGGCGCAGTGCCGGACTGGACCCACTCGGCCAACGCGGAAATGGCCGAGCGCAGCACGTAGGTCTGCGGCCCCGTGTTGATGGGCAGGTCGCAGTTGATGACACCGCCGTACACCGAACTCGGTGGTGACGACATGGCCGCCACCAATGCCGCGTCGGCAGCGCCGGAGCCGTTGTCGGTGTCACCGAGACCGAGGCCGTACAGGTCGACGTGCGCGGTGCCGGCCACCTCCCAGGTGTGCACCGTGGAGGCGTCGGGCTGGCGGGCGCGCACATAGCCGAGGCGTTCACCGAGCAGATCCGTCTCGGTGATGAAGTTCAGTACCGGTACATCGAGGTCGGTGCGGAACAACGTGGGGTCCGGTGCCTTCACGTCGGCGAGCGGTTCCTGGCTCAGCGGCGCCGCCACAGCACCGCGACTGTGCACGAGATACCCGTCGAACACCCCTGCGAGCGGTGCCACGGCGTTGATGTAGGTGGTGAGGCGCATGGCCGACTGCGATTCACCGAACGCAATCACCGCCGATGGCTTCGCTCCACCCAGCAGCACGTCGGCGTGGCCGCGCACGGCTGCGCCGATCTGGCTGAACATGTCGTACGAGTAGCTGTCACCGGGATGGGAGAGCGTCGCATAGCGCTCGGGGTCGGCAAGTTTCAGCGCCAGCGGCACCAACGCACCATCGCGACCGACGATGCCCACTGACTGGGCTGACACACCCACCCAGATCCAGTGTTCACGCACCAACTCCACGTGCGCCGAGGTCCAGTCGGGTGCCGTGTCGAAACCGGCCGTGACGTTGAGCCACTCCACCGCCACTCTGCCCGATGCCGACGCGATGTCGGCCGGACGGCGCACCACGATGCGCGTGGTGTAGGGCGCGGTGGCGTCGGGTGCAACGGTCCATTCACCGTCGGAGGCGAGCGCTCCCTCGGCGGCGAATGACGATGCCGTGCCCGACACGAAGTACTCCTCCTGCACGTAGCCCACCGCGGCCAGGTCGGTGCCACCGGGGCCGAGCACCACAGCGCCCTTGCCGCCCGTCACCGGGCCGCTGAGGGTGACGTCGCCGATGTCCATGCTCGGTGGAGCCTCCGTGGTGGTGGGTGCAGGCATGGTGGAACCAGTGCTGTTGGGTGGCGCCGTGTCGACGCCACTGCGCTGCGACGAACACGAGGCGCTCACTGTCAGCAGCACCGCCAGCGACATCGCTGTCGCCCGGGCGCGGGTTCCGCGTCTCACGACACGACCTCCTTCAGGTGGTTCAGCATGGCGGGATCACTGGTGGCAGGCACCACGATGAACTCGTCGCAGCCCGCCGCCTCGGCGGCCTCGAT
Source organism: uncultured Bifidobacterium sp. (assembly GCA_964595105.1). GTDB lineage: Bacteria > Actinomycetota > Acidimicrobiia > Acidimicrobiales > Ilumatobacteraceae > UBA668. The sequence continues at coordinate 15,144 of CAZQPJ010000004.1, read as the reverse complement.
GGCAGCACGGAGTGCATCCGGCGTGTGCAGCGGCATGGCGTCGGCGAGGCCACGCGCCAGCGACGGCGAGAACACCTCGAGGTAGCGATAGGCGAACTCTCGCAGCGTGCTCTCGGCCTCGTCGCCGAGCGCCACGAAGGAACCGGTGAGCAGGCGGGGCCGTTCGGTGCGGCCCTCTGTCGTCCACGCCTCGATGGCAGCGGCGTTGCCCTTGCGCATCTCGCGAGCATCGGCCAACAGACTGAAACCGCTGACGCCATCGGCCCACTTCGCGGCGCGGGCGAGCGACTTGGGGCCCATGGCCGAGGCCAGCAACGGCGGCCCACCAGCGCGCACGGGAGCGGGCCCCACGGCATTGCCGTCGGCCGCCGGGCCACCCGCCCACAGTGCACGCACCTGTGCCACGGCGGTGTCGAGGCGGCCGTGCCGCGCCGCGTCGGACACCTCCAGCGCGGCGTAGTCCTGTCCGCGGCCGCCCACGCCCACCGCCACCTCGAACCGCCCGTCCGACAGCACGTCGATGGTGGCGAGTTGCTTGGCAACCATCGCCGGCCGGTGCCACGGCAGCACCACCACGTTGGCCATCACTCGCACCCGGCGGGTGAGCACCGCGGCGGCGGCGCACGCAGTGAGCCCCTCGAGGTTGTGGAAGGTGATTCGCTCACCGGCCGACACGCTGGAGAACGGCCCCTCGTCGATACCCGCACACCACTCACGCACGCGGCCGGCATCGAGCCCGGTGGCCATCTGCGGCAGGGCGACTCCGATGTCGATCATCTCATCGCACCTCGGGGGTGATGCGGCGACCACTGGCGAACATCGCCTGACCTTCGGCCATCGCCTCGGGCGTGTTGCCCAGGGTGACCAGGTGGGGGGCCATGGCCAGCGCCTGGGCCCGGGCCATCTGACGCGCCGCCCACAACGAACGCAGCGTGCCCTCCACCGCGGCGGCCGGCTGCGACGCGATGGCGTGGGCGATGCGGCCGGCCGTGGCACGCAGCTCGGCCAGCGGCACCACGTCCTGCACGAAGCCCACCTGGTGGGCGCGGGCCGCCGACATCCGTTCGTGGTTGCCCATCAGCGCGAGTCGGCACAGTTCGCCCCACGGCAACTGCCCGTAGAGCAGGATCGGCTCAAAGCTGGCGGCCATGCCGTAGGTGGTGTGCGGGTCGAAGAACATGGCGTGGTCGGCGGCAACGATGGTCTCGACCTCACCCAACAGGTAGAAGGCACCCCCACAGGCCATGCCGTTCACCGCGGCCACCACCGGCTTCCACAGGTCGGCCGTCTTCGGGCCCAGCAGCATGCCGGGGTCGTCGATCATGAACGGGCTCGACGGCTGGGGCACCGACCAGTTGCGATCGATGCCCGTGCAGAATGCCGAATCACCGGCACCGGTGAGCACGATGGCACGGATCGAGTCGTCGAAACGCAGGTGGCGCCACAGACCCTGCAGTTCGTTCACCAGCACCTCGTCGAACGAGTTGTGCCGCTGCGGCCGGTTCAGGGTGACCCAGGCCACGGGTCCGTCGGCCTCGTAGATGAGCGTCTCGAACTCCACTGCAACTCCCCCCAACAAAATCTGACACGGCGTCAGAAACCTTAGTAACATCACCTTATGCGCGATCTGCCCAAGATCATTTCCGTCGACGACCACGTGCTCGAACCCGCCACGGTGTGGACCGACCGACTTCCGTCGAAGTACCACCACATCGGTCCCCGCATCATGCGTGCACCGGTGAAGACGCTCGAGTTCATCGGCGGCAAGTTCACCGCCGTGCCCGGCGACCCGGGCGACCCGGGCGAGCAGGTCGACTGGTGGTGCTACGAAGACCTCCGCCGCCCACTGCTGCGACTCGACACCGCCGTCGGCTACGACCGCGACGACGTGACGCTGAAGGCGATCACCTACGACGACATGCGCCCCGGCTCGTTCAGCCTGAAGGAGCGTCTCGAGGACATGGACCTCAACCACGTCGAGGCGTCGCTGTGCTTCCCGACGTTCCCCCGCTTCTGCGGCCAGACGTTCACCGAGGCCTCCGACAAGGAACTCGGCCTGCTGTGCGTGAAGGCCTACAACGACTGGATGGTCGAGGAATGGTGCGGACCGTCGGGCGGCCGTCTCATTCCGCTCATCATCGTGCCGCTGTGGGACCCCGTGCTCGCCGCTGCCGAGGTGCGTCGCAACGCCGAGCGCGGCGTGCACGCCGTGTGCTTCAGCGAGATCCCGCCGAACCTCGGGCTGCCCAGCATCCACGACAAGGACGGCTACTGGCTGCCCTTCTTCGAGGCGTGCAACGAGGCCAAGGTCACCATCAACATGCACATCGGTTCGGGTTCGAAGATGCCGTCCACGTCACCCGACGCGCCGGCGGCCGTGGGCTCCACGCTCACGTTCGCCAACTGCTGCTTCTCGATGGTCGACTGGCTCATGAGCGGTCTCTTCACGAAGTTCACCGACCTGAAGATCGCGTACAGCGAGGGCCAGATCGGCTGGATCCCCTACATCCTCGAGCGCGCCGACACCGTGTGGCGCGAGAACCGAGCCTGGGGCGGCGTGGCCGACAAGGTGCTCGAGCCGCCGTCGGAACTGTTCAAGCGTCACGTGTACGGCTGCTTCTTCGACGACCCGCACGGCGTGCGCTGCATCGACGAGGTGGGGGTCGACAACGTCACCTACGAGACCGACTACCCGCACAGCGACTCCACGTGGCCGCACAGCCGCAAGATCGCCGAGGAGCAGACGGCCAGCCTCACCGACGAGCAGGTGTACAAGGTGCTCCGCGGCAACGCCATCGAGATGCTGCACCTCGACCACCTGCGATGACCGCCACCTCCATCGCCCGTCAGGTGCTGGAGGCCGCCGAGCGGTTCCCCTCCACCGAGGCGTTGGTGGAGGGCGACCTCCGGCTCACGTTCCCGCAGTTGCGTGACCGCGTGCTGCACGCGGCCGCGGCGTTCGTGGCCAACGGCCTCGCCGTGGGCGACCGGGTTGCCATCTGGGCGCCCAACATCAGCGAGTGGGTCATCGGCGCGCTCGGCGCCAGTGCCGCCGGCGGCATCATCGTGCCGCTCAACACGCGCTTCAAGGGCCGCGAGGCCGCCGACGTGGTGCAGCGCAGCGGCGCCTCGATGCTGCTGTGCGTGAACGGGTTCCTCGGCAACGCCTACGTCGACATGCTGCGTTCGGCCGAGGTCGACCTGCCCGAGTTGCGCACCGTGGTGGTGCTGCGCGGCGACACTCCCGACGGCACCGTTGCGTGGAGCGACTTCCTCGCACACCCCGGTGCGGCAGACGCTGCCGACGAGGTGCGCCGACGCATCGAGGCCACCTCCCCCGATGACCTCAGCGACATCATCTTCACGTCGGGCACCACCGGACGCCCCAAGGGTGTCATGTGCACGCACGGCCAAACCCTGCAGGTGTTCGATGTCTGGTCGGGCGTGGTGGGCCTCACCCACGGCGACCGCTACCTCATCGTCAACCCGTTCTTCCACACCTTCGGGTACAAGGCGGGTTTCCTCAGCTGCCTCATCCGCGGCGCCACCATCGTGCCCGAGATGGTGTTCGACGTGAACGCCGTGCTGCGCACGGTGGCCGCAGAGCGCATCACCATGCTGCCCGGACCACCCACGCTGTACCTGTCGATCCTCGACCACCCGGGCCGCGAGGAGGTCGACCTCTCGTCGCTGCGGCTCGCCGTCACCGGTGCCGCCTCGGTGCCGGTGGAGATGATCCGGCGGATGCGCGCCGAATTGACGTTCAAGGTGATCGTCACTGCGTACGGTCTCACGGAGTCGACGGGTGTGGTGTCGATCTGCCGGCCCGACGACGAGCCGGAACGCATCGCCACCACCTCCGGCGTCGGCATTCCCGACACCGAGGTGCGAGTGGTCGACAGCGAGGGCAACGAGGTGCCTCGTGGCACACCGGGCGAGATCGTGTGCCGCGGCTACCACGTGATGAAGGGCTACTACCTCGACCCCGAGGCCACCGCGGAAACCATCGATGCCGACGGCTGGCTGCACACCGGCGACATCGGCACCATGGACGACCTCGGCTACCTCGCCATCACCGACCGCAAGAAGGACATGTTCATCGTGGGCGGGTTCAACGCCTATCCGGCCGAGATCGAGAACGCCCTCCTGCGCCATCCCTCCATCGCCCAGGTGGCCGTGGTGGGCGTGCCCGACCCGCGCATGGGCGAGGTGGGACACGCCTACGTGGTGCCCAAGGCCGGCCAGCAGGTCGACCCCCTCGAGGTGATCGCCTGGAGCCGAGAGCAGATGGCCAACTACAAGGTGCCGCGTGCCGTGCACGTGCTGGAGGCGCTACCGGTGAACGCCAGCGGCAAGGTGCTGAAGTACGCCCTGCGCGACCAGGCCCGGCTTTCCTGACGCCGCGTCAGATGTCGTAAGGTTCGCCACGGCAAGGGGGTGCCACTGATGCGCGGCATTGTCTACAACGGCTCCGAGACGGCGCTGGTGAACGGGCTCGAACTGCGGGCACCCGGACCACGCGACGTGATCGTCGAGATCAAGGCGGCGGGGTTGTGCCACAGCGACCTGTCGTACATGCACGGCCTCTACCCGGTGCCGTCACCGGGCGTGTGCGGCCATGAGGGCGCGGGTGTGGTGGTGGAGGTCGGTTCGGCCGTCACGTTGGTGGCGCCGGGCGACCACGTGGTGATCGCCACGCTCACCGCCTGCGGCACGTGCCAGTACTGCGCCGACGGCCGACCCACGGCGTGCCGGGCCACGCTGGCCAACTGGAGCCAGCCGTTCACGCTCGACGGTCAGCCGATCTACAACTTCGCGGCCACCAGCGCCTTCGCCGAGCGCACCGTGGTGCGCGACGTGCAGTGCGTGAAGATTCCGAACGACGTGCCACTCACCTCGGCGGCCATCGTCGGCTGCGGCGTGGTCACCGGCATGGGCGCCGTGTTCAACCGGGCCAACGTGCAGCGCGGCCAGTCGGCCGTGGTGTTCGGCGTGGGTGGCGTGGGGCTGAACACCATCCAGGCGCTGAAGGTGCAGGGCGCCACCACCATCATCGCCGTCGACACGGTGCCCGAGAAGGAAGCGTTGGCCCGGAAGTTCGGGGCCACCCACTTCCTCGACGGTCGCCGCGACGACATCGTGGCCGCCGTGGGTGCCATCTGCCCGGCCAGCGACAAGGCCGTGCGCGGCGCGTTCAACTCCGGCGGTGTGAACTGGGCGTTCGACTGCGTGGCTCACCCGCAGGTCACGTGGAACGCGCTCGAGTGCCTCGACTGGGAGGGCACCGTGGTCATCATCGGTGTTGCCTCGCAGACCGCAGAGTTCAAGGGGCTCTACGGTCGCCTCACGCAGGTCGACCGCGGCATCATCGGCTGCCGCTACGGCAGCATCTCGCCCCACCGCGACATTCCGCGCATCATCGAGATGTACCGGCGCGGCGACGTGCTGCTCGACGAACTGGTCACCGCCGCGCACCCCATCGAGCACTGGCAGGACGCCGTCCACGAACTCGAGTCGGGCGCCGTGGCGCGCGGCGTGCTGACGTTCTGATGACGGCAACGGCCACCACGCTCCTCGATCTGTTCGACGAGGTGGTGGCCAGCGATGGCGCGCGTGAGGCGTTCGTGCAGCCCACGCCCGACGGCACACTGCGCATCACCTTCGCCGAGTTGGCCGAACGGTCGGTGGCGTTGGCCAGGTGGCTCGCCGACGAACGGGGCGTGCGCCCCGGCGACGTGGTGGGCATCATGCTGCCGAGCGGTATCGACTACGCCATCGCCTACCACGCGATCGTGCGCGCCGGAGCCGTGGCCACCGGCATCAACCCGCGGCTCGGACCCGCCGAGGTGCACCACATCCATCGCGCCGCGGGGCCGGTGCACGTGTTCGACGGTCCGCTCCCCTCACTCGAGGCCGACGACCCGCACGGGCGCATCGCCGAGGTGAATGCCACCGACCCGGTTGCCATCGTGTGGACCGGCGGCACCACCGGACTGCCGAAGGGCGCGTGGTTCGACCACGAGTGCCTGCGTGCCATGACCCTGGGGGCCGCACCCCTGAGTGCTCACGGCGACCGGCGCCTCTCGCCGCTGCCGTTCGCCCACGTCGGCTTCATGACCCGGGCATGGGACGAGTGGTCGCACCGCATCACCACGGTGATCGCTCCCACACCGTGGACCGCTGCCGGCACTCTCGACATCATCGGCAGCGAGCGGGTGACCGTGTGCCAGGGCGTGCCCACGCAGTATCGACTCATGTTCGACTCCCCGTCGTTCGAGCACACCGACACCTCGCACCTGCGCATCGCCGGCATCGGTGCGGCACGCATTCCCCCCGAACTGGTACGCGAGATGCGTGAGCGCCTCGGCTGCCCCGTGGTGGTGCGATACGCCAGCACCGAAGGTTGCGTCATCACCGGCACGCGACTCGATGACGCCGACGACGTGGTGTGCACCACGGTCGGCCGCCCCAACGGCGGCGTGGAGGTGAGGCTGGTCGACGAGCAGCAGGCGCCGGTGACCGATGGAGAGGTGGGCACGGTGTGCGTGCGCACCCGGGCGATGATGCGCGGCTACTGGAACGAACCCGAGCGCACCGCCGAAGCCATCGACGGCGACGGGTGGCTGCACACGGGCGACCTCGGCTGGTTCGGGCCCGACGGCAACCTGCGCCTGTCGGGCCGACGCACCGAGATGTACATCCGCGGCGGGTACAACGTGTACCCCATCGAGGTCGAGAACTGCCTGGGCGAGCACCCGGCCGTGGCGGCATCGGCCGTGCTGGGCACGGAGGTCGCCGACCGACTGGGCGAGATCGGCGTGCTGTTCGCCGTGGTGCGTCAGGGCCGGCACCTCGAACTCGCCGACGTGCGGGCGTTCGTGAAGGAACGGCTCGCCGATTACAAGGCGCCCGACGCGCTGGTGGTGGTGCCCGAGCTGCCGCTCACCAGCCTGGGCAAGGTCGACAAGAAGGCGCTCGTGGAGCGGGCGCAGCAGGAGGCATCGCAATGGTCGCGATAGACACCGCCGGCAGAACGCTGTGGCAACTCGTGGAGGATCGAGCTGCCGCCACACCCGACGCTCGCATGGCGCGCGACGAAGCCGGACGCACACTCACGTTCGGCGAGTACCACCAGTGGTGCCTGCGCGCCGCTGCGGGCTTCCATGCCATGGGCGTGGAGGAGGGGTCGGCCGTGTCGTGGGTACTGCCCTCACGCTTCGAGTCGCTCGTGCTGGCCGGCGCGCTGGCGCGGCTCGGTGCCGTGCAGAACCCCATCCTGCCCATCTACCGCCACCGCGAGGTGGGCTTCATCACACGGCAGAGCGAGTGCTCGATGCTGGTGGTGCCGGGCACGTTCCGCGGGTTCCACTTCCCCGACATGGCGACCGAGGCACTGCAGGGCTTGGACGCCACCGTGGTGGTGGCCGACCCCGACCTGCCGAGCGGTGATCCCGCCTCGCTGCCGCCCTACCGCGCCGCGTTCGACGAACTGCGGTGGCTGTTCTACTCGTCGGGCACCACCGCCGACCCGAAGGGCGCGAAGCACACCGACCGCACCATCTCGGCAGCCAACGATGGCATGCAGTGGTCGATGCAGGTCACCGACGTCGACCGCGCTGCGGTGGTGTTCCCCATCACGCACGTGGGCGGCTTGGTGTGGCTGTTCAACACCCTCCAGACCGGTGTGGAACTGCTGATGGTGGAGACGTTCAACCCTGCCGAGACACCGCACTGGCTGGGCCGCAACGGATGCACGTGCGCGGGTGCCGGCACCGTGTTCTGGATGACCTACCTCAACGCCCAGCGGCAACTGCCCGCCGGCGAACGACTGCTGCCCGACGTGCGCATCTTCAACGGCGGTGGGGCACCGAAGCCGGTGACGCTGCACGCCGAGATGATGGAGGCCTTCGGAGCGCCGCTCATCGGCGGATGGGGCCTCACCGAGAGCCCCATCAACACCATGGTGCACGTCGACGACGCCGACGAGAAGAAGGCCAGCACCGATGGCCGTCCGTGCCCGGGCGTGCAGTTGCGCGTGGTGATGGACGATCGCGTGTGCGGCCCGGGCGAGGAGGGCGAGCTGCGGGTGAAGGGTCCGCAGGTGTTCTCGGGCTACCTCGACTCGTCGCTCGACGCCGATGCGTTCGACGCCGACGGCTGGTTCCGCACCGGCGATCTCGGCGTGGTCGACGCCGAGGGGTTCGTGTCGATCACCGGCCGCCTGAAAGACATCATCATCCGCAAGGGCGAGAACATCTCGGCCAAGGAGATCGAAGACCTGCTGTTCGCCCACCCGAAGATCGCCGACGTGGCGGTGATCGGCGTGCCCGACGCGGCCAGCGGTGAACGGGCCTGCGCCGTGGTGGTCACCAAGGGCGAGGTGCCCATCACCCTGCCCGAGATGCGCGACCATCTGGTGGGCGCTCGGCTGTCGATGCACAAGGTGCCCGAGCAGCTCGAGTTCATCGACGTACTCCCGCGTAATCCCACCGGGAAAGTGCTCAAGAAAGACCTTCGGGTCACGTTCGGAGGAACACAATGAACAGGTTCAACGGATCACGGGTGATCGTCACCGGCGCAGGTTCGGGCATCGGCCGAGCCACGGCGCAGCGGTTCGCGGCGGAGGGCGCCCAGGTGGCGTGTCTCGACCTGCGCGGTCACGACGAGACCGCGGCGTCGATCGGTGACGCCGCCATCGCGCTCGACTGCAACGTGGCCGACGGCCCGGCGGTGGAGGCCGTGGTGGCCGAGGTGGTGGCACGGTTCGGCGGGCTCGAGGTGGTGTGCAACATCGCCGGCATCGGGCACTTCCGTCACAGCCACGAGGAGACCCCCGACGACTTCGACCGCATCGTGGGGGTGAACCTGAACGGCACGTTCCACCTGTGCCGCTATGCACTGCCGCACCTGCTCGCCGGAGGCGGCGGTGTCATCGTGAACACGGCCTCCACTGCGGGCATGATCGGCCAGCCGTGGAGTGCCGCCTACTGCGCCAGCAAGGGTGGCGTGGTGATGCTCACCAAGTCGCTCGCCTACGAGTACCGCGGCAAGAACATCCGCGTGAATGCCATCTCCCCCGGCGGCACGAAGACGAACATCCTCTCGTCGTTCTCCACCTACCCGGAGGGCGCCGACCTTCGTCAACTGGTGAAGGTGATGAGCCCGATGGAGATGGCCGAGCCCGAGGAGATCGCCGCTCTGTTCGCGTTCATCGCCTCGCCCGAGGCCCGCTACATGACGGGTGCCATCGTGGCCATGGACGGCGGCATCACCTCGTGACGCTGGCGCTCGGCCCTGCCATCTGACGCACCGTCAGATACTCTGGCCCACGTATGGACCTGCGGTACACCGACGAGGAGAACGAGTTTCGCGACCAACTGCGTCGGTGGCTGGCCGAGGTGCTGCCGCACGTGCCGCCGGAGCCGCACGTGCACGACTGGGCGGCGCGACGCGTGTGGGACACCTCGTGGCAGCGCATGCTCCACGAGGCCGGCTACGCGGGCATCAACTGGCCGAAGGAGTTCGGCGGGCGCGGCGCCACCCCCACCGAGCACCTCATCTTCCTCGAGGAGACCGAGCGGGCCCGGGCGCCCTACGTGGGCATGAACTTCGTCGGCCTGCTGCACGCCGGCCCCACGCTGGTGGTGGAAGCCAACGCCGAACAGAAGGCCGCGCACCTACCGCCCATCCTCCGCGGCGATCACGTCTGGTGCCAGGGCTTCTCCGAACCGTCCGCCGGCAGTGACCTCGCTGCCCTGCGCACGCGCGCCATCCGCGACGGTGACGACTACGTGCTGAGCGGCCAGAAGATCTGGACCTCGTTCGCCCACGTGGCCGACTACTGCGAAATCCTCGTGCGCACCGACACCGAGGTGCCCAAGCACCGTGGCATCTCGTGGCTCATCATGCCCATGGACACACCTGGCATCGACGTGCGGCCGCTGCGCACCATGGACGGGGGCATCGAGTTCAGCGAGATGTTCCTCGACGAGGTGCGAGTGCCGGTGGCCAACCGGGTGGGCGCCGAGAACGACGGCTGGCGCGTGGCCATGACCACGCTCAGCTTCGAACGCGGTACGGCGTTCGTGTCGGAATTGCTGCAGACGATGGAACTGGTGCACGACCTCGCCGAGGTGGCCCGCCGCATCACCCGCCGCTCGGCCACCGCGTGGGACGACGCCGGTCTGCGCAAGGACCTCGGCAAGGTGCAGGCCGAACTCGAGGCGCTGTGGGCGCTCACCAAGCGCAACATCTCCGAGGCCGAGCGCACCGGTCTGGTGGGTGCCGGCGGCAACGTGTTCAAACTGGCCTACACCGACCTCCGCCATCGACTGGGCGAGATCGCACTCCACGTGCTCGAGCGAGCGTCGCTGTCGATGGACGACATCGACCAACTGCCCACCGGGCGTCATGTGCACGGCCGCATCCACGGCCTGAAGATGTCGATCGCCGCAGGAACGTCGCAAGTGCAGCGCAACATCATCGCCGAGCGTCTGCTCGGCCTCCCGAAGGACCGCTGACATGGACTTCTGGCTCTCCGACGACGAACGCGACCTGCAGGACGGCATCCGCTCGTTCCTCCGCGGCCGCTTCCCCATCGACGTGGTGCGCGAACGCGAGGAGCATGCGGAGGGCGTCATCGACCTCGCCCGCTGGCGCGAGCTCGCCGACACCGGCGTGTTCACCATTGCCACCGACATGGGCATGCGTGCCGCCGCCCTCGTGTTCGAGGAACTCGGCCGCGCCCTGGTGGCCGGGCCACTGGTGGCCACCGCCATGGCCACACCGTGGCTGTCCGGCGCCGCCAGCGGCGACATCGTGGTGGCGGCGCTCGAGGCCGACGACGACCCCGTGCTCGTGGATCACCCCGGGCAGGCGCAGCAGTTCCTGATGCTCACCGACGCCGGTGTGTCGCTGGTACCCGCCACCGAGTTGCACATGCGCACCGTGCCGATGCCGCTCGACACGCTCACCCCCGTGGCCATCGTCGACCGACCGTTGCCCGCAGGCACGCTGGTGGCCGGCCCCGACGACGCCGCACGCGTCCGCCGCGACGCCGTGGTGCTCACGTCGGCGCTGCTGATGGGTGTGGCGTTGGGAGCCACCGAACTGTCGCAGCAGTACGCCATCGAGCGCGAGCAGTTCGGCCGGCCCATCGGCAGTTTCCAGGCGGTGAAGCACCTCCTCGCCGACATGCTCACCAAGGCCGAGGTGGCCCGTTCGGCCGTGTACGCCGCAGCGTGCGCCATCGACGGCGCCAGTGACGACGACGCCGAGCGCGCCGCCTCGGTGGCCAAGGTGATGGCTGGCGAGGCCGCCCTGTTCTGCGGCAAGTCGGGCATCCAGGTGCACGGCGGTATGGGCTTCACCTGGGAGGTGCACGCGCAGCGTTTCTGGAAGCGCGCCGTGGCGCTCGACAACTCGTTCGGCATCATCGACCACCACGCCGCGCTGCTCGCGGCCAGCCTCTAGGAGTTGCCATGGGAATCTGCGATGGACGCGTGGTGATCGTGACGGGTGCGGGCCGCGGCCTGGGCCGGGCTCATGCCCTCGCCTTCGCCGCAGAGGGTGCTGCCGTGGTGGTGAACGACGTCGGGGCCTCGCTCACCGGTGAGGGCTTCGACGACTCACCCGCAGGCGAGGTGGTGGCCACCATTCGCGCCGCCGGAGGCCGCGCCGTGGTGAACACCGACGACGTGAGCGACTGGGATGGCGCTGGCCGCATGGTGGCGCAGGCCATCGCCGAGTTCGGTGGCCTCGACACCCTCGTGTGCAACGCCGGCATCGTGCGCGATCGGATGATCGTGAACATGAGCGTCGACGAGTGGGACGACGTCATGCGGGTGCACCTGCGCGGCATGTTCTGCCCGGTGAAGCACGCCGTCGACCACTGGCGGACAATGTCGAAGGCCGGAACCCCGGTTGCGGCGCGCATTGTCACCACGTCGTCCGGCGCCGGTCTGTTCGGCAGCGTGTCGCAGGCCAACTACTCGGCCGCGAAGGCGGGCATCGCCTCGTTCACCATCGTGGCGGCGGCCGAACTGGGGCGCTACGGCATCGCCATCAACGGCATCGCGCCGTCGGCCCGCAGCCGCATGACCGAGGAAGCCTTCGCCGACATGATGAAGCGGCCCGAGACCGGCTTCGACGCGATGGACCCCGCGAACGTGAGCCCACTGGTGGTGTGGCTCGGGTCAGCCGACTGCAACGTGAGCGGCCGCATGTTCGAGTCGGCCGGCGGCCAGTTGAGCGTCAGCGACGGCTGGCAGCACGGCGCCGTGTTCGACAAGGGCGCCCGCTACGAGCCCCACGAGATCGGCGCCGTGGTGGCCGACCTCATCCGCGAAGCCCCCACCCCCGCGCCCGTCTACGGCGCCTGAGCAACGGAGCACCCGTGGCAGACGAACTCCTCGCAACCGACGGCCGCGTGATCGGCGAGCGCGCCACCGCCACCCGCCAGCGCCTGCTCGACGCCACCCTCGAACTGCTGCGCCGCGACGGCATCCTCGACCTGAAGGTGGTCGACATCACCCGTGAGGCCGGCGCCGCGCCGGCCACCTTCTACCAGTACTTCTCCGACCTCGATGCCGCCATCCTGGCCCTGGCCGAGGCGGCGATCGACGACGAGGCGCCACTGGTGCAGCACCTCGCCCAGCCGTGGACCTCGGCAGCGCACATCGAATCGGCACGGGCCTTCGTCGACGCCTACGGCGACTACTGGAACGACCACTACCCGGTGCTCATCCTCCGCAACCTGAAGGCCGACGGCGGCGACGTCGACTTCCGCTCGGTGCGCAGCCGCGCCAACCTGCTGCTGCTGCGCCGCATGGCCGACATGGTGGGTGCTGCCCAGCAGGCCGGTCACGCGCCCGACGCGCTCGACCCGTTCGCCACCGCGGCGGCGATGATCTCGATGCTCGACCGCCTGTTCTCGTACCGCAACGAACTTCGGCGCCGCGGCATCACCAGCGCGGCGCAGCGCGAGACGCTGAGCATCATCCTCTTCCAGACGCTCTCCGGCCTGCACCCCTAGCCGCATCGCTGCCACCGCCGAATCGAGGTTTCCGTGCCGACAGGAGGTGCACGGAAACCTCGATTCAGGTCGTGGGGTGTGGAGTCGTAGCACGCCGTGCTACGTTGTCACCGATGAGCCGAACGATCACCCAACGAGAGCTTCGCAACGACAGCGGGGAGATCATGCGGTCGCTCGACGAGGGTGAGTCCTTCATCGTCACCCGAAACGGCACCCCGGTGGGCGAGCTCACTCCGCTGCGGCGCCACCGCTTCGTCGCCACCGACACCGTCGTCGCGATGTTCCGTCACGCGCCAGCCATCGACGCTCGCCGGTTCCGCGAGGATCTCGACGCGGGCGCCGGCCAGGATCCGACACCACGTGGCTGACCTTCGGCGAGCGCAAGGGCTGCTCGACACATCGGTCATCATCGATCTCGAGCGTCTCGACCCCAGCTCACTACCCGTCGAATCCGCGATCAGCGCCATCACGATGGCCGAGCTCGCCGCCGGACCACACGCAACGAATGACGCAGACGAGCGAGCACGACGTCAGGATCGGCTCCAGCGGGCAGAAGCTGTGTTCGACCCGCTCCCGTTCGACGCTGAGGCGTCTCGCGCCTACGGCCGTGTGTACGCGGCCGTTGTCGACGCCGGACGCAAGGCGCGAGGCGCTCGCGCCGTCGATCTGCTCAACGCAGCCGTGGCGTGTTCAAGAGGGCTCCCGCTCTACACCCGCAACCCCGACGACTTTCGGGCCATGGAGGGGTTGGTCGACATCGTCGCCGTGTGACACCGCCGATCACATCGGCGGGCCGCCCCACGCGGGCACACCGGCCCCGCTGTCGCCGAACAGCGCCGAGCGCTCGGCGGCGATCCGCTCGACCGTCCACTGGGTGTTGCCCGCGGTGATGCTGGCGGCGATCTGCGCAGGCTGCATGCGATGGATCTGGTCGCCGAGCACGATGAACGTCTGGCCGCTCACATCAGCGGCGTCGTCCGAGGCGAGCCATGCCACCAGCGGGCTCACGTTCGCCGGATCGTACTTGTCGAAGCCGGTTTCGGGCTTGGCGAACTTCGGGTTCACCTCGGTCATCGGCGTGCGTGCCCGCGGTGCAATGCAGTTGACAGTGACGCCGATGCGCCCGAGCTCTCGCGCCAGCACCAGCGTGAGGCTGACGATGCCACCCTTGGCCGACCCGTAGTTGGCCTGTCCGGGCCCGCCGAAGAGGCCGCTCTCGCTGGAGGTGTTGATGATGCGCCTCGGCACCAGTGGCGCGTCGTCGCCGGCTGCCTTCGCCTGCGCCCGCCAGTACGCCGCGGCGAAGTGCGCCGGGGCGAAGTGACCCTTCAGGTGCACGTCGACCACTGCGTCGAACTGCGACTCGTCCATCGCGAAGCTCATGGCGTCGCGGATGAAGCCGGCATTGTTCACCAGGATGTGGAGGTCGCCGAACCGCTCCACCGCCGTGGCCACCAGTGCCTCGGCCGCACCCCAGTCGCTGACGCTGCCCCGGAACGGAATGGCCACTCCCCCGGCGGCCACGATGGCCTCGGCCGCCTCGTCGGCGCGCTCACCGAGATCGCTCACCACCACGTGCGCACCCTCGGCGGCGAGCAACTCCGCATGACACCGGCCGACACCTTGCCCCGCACCGGTGACGATCGCCACCTTGCCCTCCAGTGCACCCATGAAACCCTCCCTCGCAGTACGAACTGCCCGATCATAGGTGCGCGCTCGGCGCTCGAAGGGAGCCGCGGAAAAGTTTCTGATACCGTGTCAGAAATGAGCAACGACAACGAGATTCCGCTCCTCATCAGCGTTGATGATCACGTCGTCGAGCCGCCACACCTGTTCGAACGGTGGCTGCCGGCGAAGTTCCGCAGTCACCCCGACGTGCCCCGCGTGGAGCGCCGCGGTCTTCGCTCGATGAAGTACCTCGGCGGCACCAAGTACGACTTCCAGTGGGACGACGACGCCCCGAAGGCCGACTGCTGGATCTATGAAGACCTCATCGCACCGCACAAGCGGCACGTCGCCGCCGTGGGCTTCGACCGCGACGAGATGACCGCCTCCCCCATCACGTACGACGAGATGCGGCCCGGCTGCTACGACCCCAAGGCCCGCCTCGA
>CAZQPJ010000003.1:16202-26834 GCA_964595105.1 uncultured Bifidobacterium sp. | reverse complement strand
CGAAGGACTTCGTGAGATGTTCGACCACGATGCTCATGGCGGCGGACCATATCCGGTTTCGCCCGAGTGACAACCCGGGGTGGCAGGGTCAGTGGAAGACGTGGTGCTGCAGGAAGTCGGCGATCTTCATGGCGTTCGCATGGATGGTGAGACCGTGGTCGCCGCGCTCGATGTGCAGCGAGGGGCAGAACACGTCCTGCCCATTGGCGAAGAAGTGGGGTGAGCCGATGACGCCGCGATGTCTGCCCTCCGCCCAGTCGGCGGTCACCTGGGCGCGGTCGTCGTCGTCGGGGACGCCGATGCCGAGCTCGTGTGCGAGATCAGCGATCACTGCGGGCTCGCCGATGTTCCGACCGTCTTCGAACAGGGCGTCCCGCACCAGGAAGCTGGCGCGCTCGCCGAGGTCGAGCGACGTGCGGTAGGCGCGGGCCACCAGGGCGAGGGCGTCGAGCGTGCTGGTGGGGAAGTGCCGGGGATCGAAACCTGCGAAGGCCTCGGGTGCGACGAACTCCTGCAGCTCGACGATGTGCTCGTGGGTCTTGTCGACCGAGAGGGGAACCCCGTTCACGAGTTCGAGGGGCCACGACCTCACCACGATGGCGATGTCGGGCCGGCCTGCTGCGTCGCGGTGGGCAGCCACCGTGCGGAGGCCGATGTGGGCGAAGGAACACCAGATGTCGGCGAACACCTCGAGGACGGGTCGGTCGGGCTCGTTCATATACCCCCTAGGGTATAACGACAGGGATGCGGTTCAGCAACATCCCGACGGTGGCTTGGTGCCGAGCGTCACCTTCTCCATGGTCGGCGCGTCGGCGAGCACGGTGTAGACCTCCCACGGCTCGCCGTCGGGGCCGTACACCCACACCTTGTCCTGCACCGCATAGCAGCAGGTGGTCGATTCCTCGATGTCGGTGGCAAGGCCGTGTGCCTGCAGACGTTCGATGGCGGCGCCGACCTGGTCGGTGCTCTCCACCTCGACGCCGAGATGGTTGAGGGTGCCTCCCGAGCCGGGCGTTTCGATGAGCACCAACTTGAGCGGCGGGTCGGCGATGGCGAAGTTCGCATAGCCATCGCGCACCTTGGCCGGTTGGGTGGAGAAGACGGCCGAGTAGAACTCGATCGCCTCCTGAAGGTTCGAGACGTTGAGGGCGAGTTGCACGCGTGACATGGGGACTCCTCGATTCGACGACGTGACGTCACGCTACGGGCATTCACCGCGTCGCCGGTACGCAGTGGGCAGACTGGCCCGATGTACGTCCCCGACCATTTCGCGCTCGACGACCCGGCCGATTGCATCGACGTGATCGAGCGTCGCGGTGTGGGAACGCTGGTGGTGGCAACTGCCGGCGGTTTCGAGGCGACGCTGCTGCCGTGGCTCGTGCAGGAGAACGGCACCGAGGGAGTGCGTTTGCTCGCTCATGTGGCTCGTGCCAATCCGATCGCGCGGCTGGTGGCCGATCCGGTGCCGGCGCTGGTGACCTTCGACCTCGTCGACGGGTACGTGAGTCCGTCGTGGTACGCCTCGAAGCACGAGCACCAGAAGGTGGTGCCCACGTGGAACTACGTGGCGGTGCACGCTCACGGTTCGGTGCGCGCCGTCGACGACGAGGAATGGCTGATGTCGCTGGTGACCGAACTCACCGACCAGCACGAGGCCGACATGAAGAAGCCATGGTCGGTGGTCGACGCGCCCGACGACTATCTGGCCGCGATGCTGCGCGGCATCGTGGGCATCGAGTTCTCGGTGCAGCGTCTCGAGGGCAAGGCGAAGCTCAGTCAGAACCGCTCGGCGGCCGACAGGGCCGGTGTCCGCGCCGGACTCTCGGCCGTTGGTGACGACGAGTTGTGGGCGGCAATGTCGTTCGGTGAATCGGCGGGCGATTGACCGTTACGGCTTGGGGTGAGCGAGCAGGAAGTCGATGATGCCCTCGGTGAGGGGGTAGGGCGTGCTGGCGGTGTTGATCGCCGGAATGTGCCCGCCGCCCTCCACCGACCACAACGCCACGTCGATTCCCGTGGGGCAGCCGGTGAACCCCTCGACCTTGGTCTCCGGGCCGGCGATGCTCTGCTCGACATCGATCGGCGGTGAGTCCTTTGCGCCGGAAGCGCTGCACTGGTCGTAGGTGGCCCAGATGCTCACCGTCTTCTCCGCGCTCGGGTACTCCTGGCCGAGGATGGCGGAGCCGGCGTAGAGGATGGTCTGGTCGGCGGTGCCGTGCACCTGCAGGACGCTGACGGACTGGGAGGGAGAGCAGTCGGACGGGTTCACGAAGGTGCTGCCGGCGAGACTGGCGATGGCGGCGATGCGGTCGGCGTGATCGCACGCCATCCGGTACGACATGAAGCCGCCGTTGCTGTGGCCCATCACGTACACACGGCGGGGATCGATGTTGTATTCGTTGCTGATGTCGTCGATGACGTTCATCAGGTAGGTGCTGTCGTCGACACCGGTGCCGAAGCCACAACAGGCGGGTGTGGCGTTCCAGAACTGCTTGCCCACCTGATTGGTGGTGCCGTCGGGCCTCACGTAGATGAACCCGCGCGACTCGGCGAGCCCCTGCACCTGGAAGTACGCCTCCTGGATGACGGCGCTGGCGCCGTAGCCGTGGAGCAGCATCACGAGCGGCATGGGTGTGGTGCCGTCGTAACTGGTGGGTACGTAGATCTCGTACGGGCGGCTGGGGTCGGCGCTCGGAGCCGGCGCGTTGGTGTTGTTCGTGGTGTCGGCGACGGTGGTGGAGGGTGCCGTGGTGCTGGGCGATGTGCTCGCGGTGGGCACCGACGTGTCGGCGGAGCGGCTCGTGGCGTCGGAACATGCAGCGACGGTGATGACGGACGCGGCGAACAAGGCGGGGAGGAGTCGCATTCGGGCGACTCTAGGGGTGACTGTCGTCGATGTCGTCGTCGGGCGGGGAAGCACTGCCGACGAACGGAGCGATGTCGTCGGCCGACTGCCGTACCTGCCAGTCGCGGTCGGCCGCCGCGGCTGCGAGCGCAGCATCGACCTCGGGCCCGCTGAAGGGCGCCAGTGCCAACACCGCGCGGCGGCGCACGGCCGGCTTGTCGGTGCATCCGGCGAGAATGGCCGGCAGGCCACGCTCGTCACCGATGGCACCGAGAGCGGCCACGGCGGCCTCACGCACCAGTGCGTCATCCGCCACCGTGGCGAGTTCGATGAGACGCTCCAGCGTGGGTGCGTCGCGGCGTTCGTGCTCGCCGGCGGCCCACGCGGCGACCTCGACCACCGAGTCGTCAGCGTCGGCGAGGAGTGGTAGGAGGTCGAGGTGCGGCCGCGTGGCGGCGATGAGCGCAGCCCGGCGTCGGACAGCTGGGTGCAGGTCGTGGAACGACGCAACGAGGTCGCCGTCGGAGAGCGAACCCATGCGGGAAAGGGCGCCGAGCGCCAGTTCACGGCGCACCGGATCGGTGTGGCTCAGTGCCGTCCTCGCCGTGGCCTCATCGCCCAGATGACCTGCGGCGGCCACGGCGCGCCAGCTCGGCGAGTCGTCGGTCATCGCTTCAGCATGCTCGTGAGCGTGATGACCAGGAACGCCACGCCGAAGCCGAGGATGGTGGCGGCGATGGCTCCGACCCAGATGGCAAGTCCGGTGCCGGCGAGGGCCGCCCACACTCGCCGCAGCATCGAGGCGGGTCGATACAACGGAGCGCTCTCCTCGTGGACCCCCACGCCCGTGGCGGAGCGAGCAGCAGCCCGCCCGCGTGCAGAACCGGCAGCGGCTCTGGCAGTCTTGCGCCACCCCGTGGCGATCAGGGCCACGATGGCGAGTCCGGAGATCCATCCGGCAGCGGTGGTGACCTCAGTGATGCTCACGCAAGACGACATGGTACCGAAGGAGGTTCCCGCGCCCAGCGCGCCCGACCGACGTCACGTGTGGTGGGCGGTGCCACTCGCGGTCGTGGGATGCCTTTCTCTGGTGGTGGTGCTGGTGGCTGCGGTGATGCCGGCCCGTCTGCTCATCGAGAAGCAGCGGTGCGTGAAGCGCGATGCCAGCGATGCGTGCGTAGAGCAGCAGACGCAGAAGGTCGAGTTCGCTCTCGTGCCAGCCGACGCGGAGCCCGTGGCCCCTCGGCTCCGTATCGACGGGACCCAGGTGTTCGGCGGAACGGGTGATGTCTACTTCGTCACCATCCGTCAACCGCAGATCACGATGCTCGACTGGTTCATCACCCGTACCTCGCCCGCGGCTCGATTCATGAGTTACACCGACAAGTACGGCGACCAGACAGAAGAGGAACTCCTCCAGTCGGGTCAGCGGCAGATGACCGGGGCCAAGGACCGCGCCATCTACGTGGCGCTGCAAGCGGCTGGCTTCCCGGTGAAGCGCAAGGAAGGCAAGGCGATCGTCGACTACGTGATCTGCCTGAAGGCCAACGCAGCCGGTACCAAGTGCGACGAGGAGCCGCCGGCCGCGAAGTTCCTCCAGCCCGACGACGTCATCGTGGAACTCGGGGGCTCGCGCATCAACACGCTCGACGACCTCGGGCCGGTGCTCGACCGCCTGACACCGGGCGACGAGGTGAGCATCGTCGTCGAACGGAACGGCGAGCGCGTGAAGGGCGCCGTGAAGACCATCCTCGCCCCCGACGAGAAGCCCGACCGGACCATCATCGGGTTCAGTCCGGTCGACACCACCACGGTCGACCTGCCGAAGGGGCTCACCGTGTCGTTCTCCACGGGTGGAATCGGTGGTCCGTCGGCCGGCCTCGCGTTCACGTTGTCGCTCATCGACGAGGTGACGAAGGGGAACCTGATGGGCAACAGGCGCATCGCCGTGACGGGCGAGATCGACATCGACGGACAGGTGGGCGCCATCGGTGGGCTGAACTCGAAGGCGGAGGCCGTGCGCCAGGTGGGTGTGAAGTACTTCCTCGTGCCTGCCTCGCAGCCCGACACCGGTCCCGACAGCGTGGCGGCCGCTCGGGCCGTGGTGGGTGACTCGGTGGAGATCATTCCGGTGGCCACGCTCGAGGAGGCGCTTGCCGTGCTCGTGCGACTCGGCGGCGACCCGCTTCCGTCCGTGGGCTGAGGCCAGCGCGCTGCGAGTGATTGCCACCACCTGAGAGGCGTGGGAGCCTACGCTTTCGGCCGATGGCCATGTCGTTCTCCCGCCCCGACCCTTCATCGCCGAACGCGGTGTCGAGCGCCACGTTCCCCACGTCCCGCAAGGGTTTCGAGCAGGGGGAGGTGCGCGACTTCCTGCGCATGGTCGCGGCCGAACTGGCACGACTCCAGGAACGCGAGAAGTTCCTCGAGCGCGAACTCCGCACGGCACAGCGCAGCGGCACCAATCCGGCGGTGGCGCTCGATGAAGAAGTGGTCACCCGGATGCTCGGCGAGGAGGCCGCGCGCATTCTGCAGACCGCCCGCGACGCTGGGTCGCAGATCAAGATCCGTGCGGAGGAGAGCGCAGCCCGACTGCTGCGCGAGGCCACCGACGAAGCCCAGCGTGTTCGCGAGGAAGCCGAAGTGGAGGCGGTGCGTCGCCGTCAGGACGCGGCGGCCGATGCCGAGGCCGAGGTGCAGATGGCCAAGCAGCAGGGCCGCGACATGGTGAACGAGGCCCGCGCCTACCGCGAGCGCGTGCTCGGTGAACTCGCCCGCCGTCGCGAGATGGCACGGCAGCAGATCGAGCAGTTGGTGCACGGCCGCGATCGCATGTTGCAGGCGTTCGAGCGTGCCCGCCTGTCGGCGGTCGACGTGATGGCCGAACTCACGCCGCTCGCGGAGCCGAGCGAGTACGTGAACCTTTCGCCCACCACGGGGCCCGTGCCGTTGATGGTGCCGGCCTCGCAGGTGGCCCCGAGCCCTCCGACGCGCAGCGAACCCGAACTCGAGCCCGCCGACACGGCGGAACCGCTCGCGACGGTGATCGACATCTCGATCGACGATCACCCCGAGGTGTCGACGACGGACGAACCTGCGCCGGAGGTGGTCGACGAGTCGGCCGACGCAGCGCTGGAGGCCGAGGCCGAGGGCGCGTCGGTCACTGAGCTGACCACCGAGCACCCGCATGCCGCCACCGACCTGGAGCACCACGAGCAGGGTGACGACACGGGTCCGTTGGCGACGGTGGTGTCGCTGTTCGGCAACACCGAGTCCGAGACGAGTCCTGCTGCGGAACCGGCACCCAGGGTCGAGCCGACACCGTCGGCCGAAGCAGGGCCTGCCCCGTCGACCGTCTCGACGCGCGAGTCGGTCGACGACCTGTTCGCGAAGTTGCGTGCCTCGAGCACCGACACCGTGGTCGAGCGAGCCAGGACCACCCGTACCGATTCATCGAAGGCGAAGGACCCGACACCGGTGCTGCCCGACAGCACCGAGGAACTGAAGGTCTTCCAGGCATCGCCCGAGGCACCGCCGACCGATGAGGTGTACGACGACACGCCCTTCGGTCGCCGTGACGCCGAACTGACGCCGCTCATCGTGGCGGCCGCGCGCAAGATGAAGCGCGTGCTCGCCGACGAGCAGAACGAGGTGCTGCACGTGCTGCGCAGCGCCAAGGGCGCGGTCACCGTTGACGATCTCCTGCCTCCCGAGGCCGAGCATGTGCATCAGTACGCCGAGTCGATCGCCGACGAGGTGCGCACTGCCGCCAAGGCCGGCGCAGCCAGCACCAGTGAGGCGGGCCGCAAGGATCTGGCGAAGGCCGTGGCGAAGGGCAACACCCTGCAGCCGGCGGTGGAAGCAGTGGCAGCCACCCTGGTGCGCCCCTTGCGTGAACGGATCGAGCGCGTGGTGCAGGCTGCCGACGGTGATGCCGAGGAACTCACCATCACGGTACGGGCCGTGTACCGCGAATGGAAGACCCAGCGCATCGATGAACACCTCGACGACGTGATGATGGTTGCGTTCGGTCGTGGTGCGCTGGCGGGGCTCGCTCCCGGCACGCCCGTGTGCTGGGCTGTCGACCCGAACGGGCCTGCATGCGCCGATGCCGAGGACAACAGCCTCGCCGGCGTGGTGGGAGCGGGCGATCCGTTCCCCACCGACCACGTGTGCGCTCCTGCACACGAGGGCTGCCGCTGCATGCTGCAGCGCGCTCCCCAGTAGCCTTCGCTGCGTGTCCAACGCCGCCGACAGTTCTCGGGTTCCGCGTCGACGCATGACCGACCGCGGTCGAGCCGTCGTCATCATCGCCGCAGTGGTGCTGGTGGGGCTGGTGATGTCGGCCCGCTTCTTCGCCTCCTTCTACACCGACTACCTCTGGTACCAGTCGGTGAGCCGCACCGACGTCTTCTGGGGCGAGTTGTGGGCCAAGGTGACACTGGTGTTGCTGTTCCTCGGCGTGTTCGTGGCATTCGCAGTGCTGAACCTGCTGGTCGCCGATCGTCTTGCGCCCACCACGTTCTCGGCCAACACCCATCCCGTCGTCGAGCGATTCCATGAGTTCTTCGGTCACCGCCTGCGCGTGGCCAGGTTCGTTCTCGCCATCGGCTTCGGGTTGCTGTTCGCTCTCCCGGCCGCCAGTCGCTGGCAGGACTGGCTGATGTTCCGCAACAGCGCTGCCTTCGGGGTGCGCGATGCCCAGTTCGGGGTCGACGTCGGGTTCTACGTGTTCAAACTTCCGTTCGAGACCTTCGTGCTCGACTGGTTGTTCGTGGCGGTGGCGTTCATCACCCTGCTCGTACTGGCCACTCACATCCTGTCGGGTGGCATCGTGCTGCAACCGCCGCGCCCGAAGGTCCGCCGCGCCACGAAGGCGCACCTCGCAGTGCTGCTGGCCGTGCTCGCCTTGCTGAAGGCGGGCGACTACTGGCTCACTCGATACGAACTCACGAACGCGAACCGCGGATCGTTCACCGGGCCCAACTACACGGTGGTGAACGCCCAGTTGCCGGCCGTGCTGCTGTTGGCGCTCATCGCGGTTCTCACGGCGTTGCTCTTCCTCAGCACCCTGAAGACCGATCGTTGGAGGCCGGCCGTCATCGCCTCTGGCCTCTGGGCAGTGGTGGCCCTTGTCGGTGGCGTCATCTATCCGGCGGTGATGCAGTCGCTGGTGGTGAACCCCAACAAGAAGGACAAGGAAGCCACGTACATCGCTCACAACATCGACGCCACGCGAAGCGCACTCGGTATCGGTGACGTGGAGGTGCGGCAGGTGAAGTGGGGTGACATCACCACGAAACAGGCCGAACAACAGGTGGCGGCGCTCCGCGACACGAGGCTCATCAAGCCGGACGAGAAGATGGAGACGAGGTTCCGCACCGACGAGGGTCGCCCCGGCATGACCATCGCCGATCTCGATCCTGATCGGTACGAGGTCGATGGTCGGCCGCAGCAGGTCATCGTGGGCGCTCGTGAACTCGACCTGTCGCAGGTCGGCAACAAGTCGTGGCAGGGAACGCACCTCATCAACACCCATGGTTGCGGGCTCGCAGTGGCACCGGCGGCACGCATCCAACCCGACGGCAAGCCCGTCTACGACGATGCGATCGTGGGCGTGAAGCGTCCCGAGTTGTACTTCAGCCCCACGCTCACGGGGTATGCGGTGCTGGGCACCTCGGTCGCCGAACAGGCGTGCAGCGAGCAACCCGACGTGGGTGCCTACGAGGGCTCCGCCGGTGTGCAGATGAACTCCGGGCTTCGGCGGCTCGCCTTCGCCCTGAGCGAACTCGACTACAACCTGCTCGGTTCGAGCGCCATCACCGATAGTTCGCGGTTCGTGTCGGTGCGCGATGTGCGTGCCCGAGTGCAGAAGGTGGCGCCGTTCCTGTCGCTCGACAACGACCCCTACCCGGTGGTGGTCGCGGGCCGCATCCTGTGGGTGATCGACGGCTACACCACCACGACTCGCTACCCCTACGGTCAGTTCGCGGATCGGTCACAGGTGAACGCCGGCAGTGGGCTCGACCACGACTTCAACTATGTGCGCAACAGCGTGAAGGCCACTGTCGACGCCTACGACGGTTCGATTCGGATCTACGGGGTTGATGACGCCGATCCGATTCTCCGTGTGTGGCAGGGGGCGTTCCCCGACCTGTTCCTTGCTGCGGGTGCGATGCCGACCGAGTTGGTGGCCCACCTCCGCTATCCGGAGGAACTGTTCCGAGTGCAGACCGCTGCCTACTCGAAGTACCGCCTCGAGGCGAGCGACTTCTTCGACCGACGCGGCGCATGGTCGGTGGCGCTCGCGCCGCCCGATCAGGCGGGTCAGGCTCAGGCATCCATCTCGCTCGACCCCACTGCGGCGGCGCCCACGGACTTCGCGGGTGAGAGCAATGCGGCCCGCTTCGTGCCCTACTACACGATGTTCCACTCCGACGGTGGCGACGCGGCGACGTTCGAGTTGTTCCGACCGTTCCAGCCGTTCAGCACCACCGACCAACGCAAGGAACTCATTGCTTACATGACCGCGGGCAATGACCCCGGCACATACGGTCGGCTCATCGCCTACGAGTTGCCGCTCGATGCGTTGCCCGAAGGTCCCAACACGGTGGGCGCAGCCATGGCCACCGACCCCAAGGTGAGCGAGGCCACGACGCTGCTGGGTCAGCAGGGCTCGCAGGTGGCGTTCGGTGATCTGCAGATGGTGCCGCTCGCCGGTGGTGTCGTGTGGATCCGTCCGCTCTACGTCGAGTCGGATGTGGCCGGGCAGCCGCTGCTGCGGCGGATGATCGTCAACTATCAGGGCAAGGTGGCCATCGGCACATCCCTCGCCGATGCCTTCGGCCAGATCTTCACCGGTTTCCGTGCCGACATCGGCGAGGTCTCCGGTCAGAAGCCCACGGATCCCGGCACGAAGCCGCCAACCGGAGACACGGCCCAAGCGTTGCTCCAGCAGGCGGAGCAACTCTTCGCCGAGGCCGACGCCGCCTACGACGCCCGCGACCTGACGCTCTACCTCAAGAAGATCGAGCAGGCACGCACCCTGGTGCAACAGGCGCTCGAGCTGGTGGGCTGAGTCAGATCTTGGGTTTGCGGAGGTTCTCGGCCAGGACGGCGAGGTCCTCACGGAACGCGATTTCGTAGCGGGCCTGCTCGTTGGCCAACTTGATCTGACCGTTGCGGAGCGACTCGATGACCGCCTCGTCGACCGTGCCCGATGCCGCCTGGGCCGCGTGCTTGGCGAGTCCGTCGATGTCGCGGCCGAGTTCGCTCAACTGGTTGGCCAGTTCGGTACCCACGGAGTCGAGCCGTTGCTCGAGTGCCGCCACCTGCTCCGCCGAGCGGCGAGACGCCGCGTCGGTGGTGGTGGCGCGCTCGGCGAGTTGGCCCAACTGATCGGCGAGCGCCTCGGTGATGGCGACTCGGGCGCTGAGGGCGTTGATGAGCCCGCGCAGTTCATCGATGGCGGCGCGGTCGAGATCATTGGTGTCGGGCAGTTCGTCGGTCTGGGCGGACTGCGGCACAGCGTCGGCGGCGGCTTGCAGTTCGGCGATGCGATCGCGCAACGTGCTGAGCTGAGCCCCGAACTCTGCCTGTGCCATCACCCGCGCGCTCAGTTGCGACAGTTGCGTACCGAGCGCCTCGACCGACGCCACGCGCTCGGCGAGTTCGTCGATGCGCGCAGTGGTGTCGTCATGCGGCAGTGCGGGCGGTGCGATGCCCGACGGCGGCGGCAGCATGGGCTCCGGTCGAGTGAGCATCTCGGCGATGCGTGCCTCGATCTC
>CAZQPJ010000003.1:0-16102 GCA_964595105.1 uncultured Bifidobacterium sp. | reverse complement strand
CGACCTCGGCGCAAGCCCCCACCACCGGAGGGTTGTGGCGGGGGAGGCGGCGGCGATGCGGATTCGACACCCGCGAAGACTCCCGAGAACTTCGCTGTGTTCACGACGGGGACCACGTCACTGATGTCGACAGTGTCGGGGTACCTGACCTTGCGGCGCTTGAACATGATCAAAGGTGATCTCCGGGGAGCGGGCGTGGCGTGATCGACTCCAACCGTACATTCCGCGGCCGCATCAAGGCGGGCATGGTGCCACAACATTTCGTGGCCCTCGGGATGGCGCTGACCGTGGCTATGGTCGGGTGCATGTGGGGCGGGTCGGGTGACGGTTTCGTACGGTGCAGCGATGGCCACGTTCGTTGGGGCCGTTTCGGCGCGGCGGGAGTGTTGTTCGTCGTGCGCGGGCCGGAGGGGCCGCTCGTGATGCTGCAGCAGCGTTCGGCGATGGCGCATGAGGGTGGCACCTGGAGTTGTGCCGGCGGAGCCATCGATGAGGGTGAGACGCCGTTCGAGGCGGCACTGCGCGAAGCGAGCGAGGAGGTCGGCGAGATTCCGGATCGTCACCGGTCGTTGGGCGAGTACGTGTTCCGTCCGGCTGTCGACTGGTCGTACACCACGGTGGTGCTCGAGGTCGATCATCACTTCGGTGCCTCGGTGAACTTCGAGACCGATGCCGTGGTGTGGGTTCCGCTCGAACTGGTGGAGCGTCGGCCGCTGCATGCCGGATTCGCCGCTGCGTGGCCGCATCTGCGCGCCATCATCGAGTCGGCGTACGCGGTGGAGTGACCTCGACGTCGCTCGACCTCCCTCGCGCGGTGGCACGTCGGTAGCCTGACACCACCGTGTCCTCGCACCCCTTCGTCCCTCTTCGCCACCGTTCGGTGCGCCTGCTGTGGGGGGCCGCCGTGGTGAGCGACATCGGTACGTGGGTGCAGTTGATCGTGGTCGGCAGCCTCGTGGCCGCGAACACCGGCAGCGCAGTGCAGACGGGCCTCGTGGCGTTGGCCACCTTCATGCCACAGGGCATCACTGCCCCACTGGGAGGTCTGCTGGCCGACCGCTTCGACCGTCGCAAGGTGTTCGCCCGGGCACTCCTGCTGCAGGCATTCTTCACGGCCGTGCTCGCCGTGGTGCTCTACTCGGGCGTGAGGTCGCCGGGCGTACTGACGGTGCTGATCCTGCTCGGCAGCGCGGCTGGTTCGCTGGGGGCACCGTCGTACTCCGCGATGCAGCCCGATCTCGTTCCCCCCGAGGAACTCATGGCGATGGTGTCGCTCGGCGTCTACTCGTGGAACGGCGGCCGCATCGTCGGTCCGCTGCTCGGTACCGTGATGGCGCTGGCCATCGGGCCCGCCGGCACGGTCGCCTTCAACGCAGCGTCGTTCGTGGTGATGGCCGTCGCAGTGGCGATGCTGCGCACGCCCTTCCTCCCGAAGCGGGCCGATGGCAGCGACCGCACTGACGCCACCACCAGTTCGATGCGGATGCAGCTCCGTGACGGATACCGGGTGCTCCGCTCCACACCCGGTTGCGTTCACGGCGTGGCCCTGCTGGTGCTCTTCAATCTCACCGCCGTGCCCTTCATGGGTCTCATCCCCATCTACGTGCGAGCCGAGTTCGGCGGCGGCACCGGGCTCGCCGGCACCGTTGCCTCGGCCCAGGGCGTGGGTGCCATCATCGGCGGCGTGGTCGTCACCATGCTGGCGTCGAATCGCAAGCGCTCCTATCTGGTGCTTCGCGTGGTGGCAGCGGTGTCGGTCACGCTGATGCTCTACGCCGGCGCCCACTCGGTCGCGATGTTGGTGCCGGCTGCGGTGCTGCTCGGCGCCGCCTCGGCGAGCATGTTCATCAGCACCTCGTCGGTGGTGCAGCGAGATGCCCCGCCGGCGCACCGGGGGCGAGTCATGGCCATCATGCAGGCATCGATGGGTGTGTCGTACGGCATCGGTCTGATGTTCATCGGGTCGCTCGGCGACCTCTCGTCGCTGCACGTGGCCTTCGCGGCGGGATCGGTGCTGATGTCGGTGGCGTTCTGGTTGCTCACCCGACGCTCGAGGTTCTGGCGCGAGGCGTTCGACGGTGAGGTCGCTCGGCGCGACGTCAGTCTGTTGCCGGCCTGACCTGCGCCCGTTGTCGAAGCACCGCCATCATGTCGCTGGCGGTGGCTGGCTTGGCGACGTAGGCGTCGGCCCCTGCGTCTTCGGCTTCCTGACGATCGGCCACCGTCGCGCTCGCCGTCATCACGGCCAGCAATGGTGCCTCGATTCGGTTCGCCCTCACCAACCGCACGAGTTCGAGCCCCGACATGCCGGGCGGCATCTGGACATCGATGAAGGCCACGTCGAACTGCTGTGTCCGAAGGAGGTCCCATGCCTCCTCGCCGCTCGATGCGACCGTCACCTCGGCTTTCAGCGCCGACAACTGCAACGAGGCGAGCAGACGATTCACGGGGTCGTCATCGACCACCAGCACGCGCAGTTGGTCCCCCAGGGCAGCGAGGTCGACGCTCGGTGCCGACGGGGTGGGATCGGCCGGTTGGTGGGCACGGGCCAACTCGATCCAGAAGGTGGAACCACCCGAGTCGCGGGGAGCGGCGCCGACGGTGCCGCCCATGGCCTCGATGGTTCCCTTCACGATGGCGAGACCCAACCCCACGCCGGGCCGATTGTTGGAGCGGCCACGTTGGTACGGCTCGAAGAGTCGTTCGATGTCGTCGACATCGATACCCGAGCCCGTGTCGAGCACCGTGATGCGAACGGTGTCGGGAGCGTGTCCCTGGCCAACTTCGATGCGGATCTCGCCGGCACGCGTGTGCTTGCACGCGTTCGAGAGCAGGTTGGCGAGAGCCTGTCGGATCCGGTCGTCGTCGCCGCTCACCTGACGGTGCGCAGCGCCGATGTCGGTGGCCACCAAGTCGACTCCGTGTGGTACCGAGTCTCGAGCGAGGGTGACGGAGTCGTCGATGATGGGTCCGAGGTCGACCACGGCGTCACGAACGCGCAGTTGCCCCACCTCGAGTTGGGCCACGTCGAGGAGGTCGTCGACGATGCGCCGCATCACCATCGACTGACGGTGCAACGCCGCCGCTGCCTCGGACAGTTCCGGTTGGAGCGGTGCCTGCTGCAGCACCTCGCTGAGGCCGATCATCCCGTGCAATGGGTTCCTCAGTTCGTGGCTCACCTGCGCCACGAAGCGTTCGCGTTCGGCGAGCCGCGCCTCGGCCTCCTCGCGGCGGGCTGCCAACTGCTGTTCGATGTGCTTGCGATTGTCGATGTTGCGCACGGTGACGATGAGTGCGTTCACGCTCGGCTCGTGCAGCAGGTTGGCCCCGTTGAGTTCGAGCCAAGTGAAGGAACCGTCGGCCCTCACGGCCCTCAGTTCGGTCCACGCCTCGGCCCCCGGGCCCTTTTCGGTGAGTTCGGCGAGCGCAGCGATGGCGTTGCCGTGGTCGTCCGGATGCACGACATCGATGAGACTGACTCCGTTCCAGAAGTCGGTCGGGTATCCGAGATCGGTGCGCACCTCCATGGTGGAGTCGATGAGGTTGCCCTGTTCGTCGAGCAGGAGGATGGTGTCCCAGATGTGGGTCACCATCATGCGGAACCGCTCCTCGTTTCGTCGCAGCAGTTCGCGGGTGCGCACCTGATCGGTGACGTCGCGTCCGACGGCGAGGATGGAGATCACTTCTCCGCTCGCGGACCGCACGAGTGAGTTCGTCCATTCGACGATGAACCCACCGTCGTAATGGCGTTCGAGCGAGCGAGCCGACTTCCCCGTGTCGAAGAAGTCGACGGTTTCCATCGGGCTGGTGCCCTCTTCCCAGTCGTCGAGGTCGCTGAGATTCCTGCCCACCACCGACTCCTCGAATCCGAAGTAGTCGTCGTAGGCGCGGTTGGTGTAGACGATGGTGCCGTCGGGTTTCCATTCGCACACCAGCTCGGGTTGCAGTTGCAGCGCGCGGCGAACGGGATCCTGGTCGTACCGTTCCGGGCTGGTGGGCTGCACCGTGGCGAGCAGACCGGTGTCGGGCCGGTCGCCGTACTCGATGCGGCGGATGGCGAGGTCGGCTACGAACGAGCCGCCGTTCAACGTGCGGAACCGCACCTGCGAGAGCGAGCTCTGCACCTCGCCCGCCGTGAGCCGATGCTGGAGTTCGCTGCTCCAGGCCACGCCGTCGAGGTCCATCACGTCGGTGAAGTGCAGTTCCGGGCGACGCTCGGGCTGCCACTCCACCAGTTCGCGCAACGCGGCATTCGCCCAGACGAAGGCGCCGCGGGCATCGACCAGCCCGACGGCAATGGGCAGCTGTTCGGCGAGGCCCGGGTGAAGGCCGGCAGGTTCGGTGGGGTCGCTCATGGTGATGCCTGACGGTGCGGCGGCAACGGCACCGCGGGAATGGTAGGTCCTCGATGTGGGCGAGGGAGTGAGGTCGCGGGCAGCACCCCGAATCTGAGTCCGAATCATTGCTCAGGTTCGTCCGCGGTGCGTACACTGTTCTGAGGAGTAGCTGGACGCACTGGATTGCCTCCGGCTTCAGGAATCGCCATGAATCAATCCTCGCGACTCGGTCGTGCCAGCCACAGTGGTTCGAGACCGCTCGCCGATGCCATCAGGTCGGCCTACTCGGCGCGCCTCACCCAGACCGAACTCGCCGTGCGGCTGGGCGTCGCTCAGAACACCATTTCCCGCTGGTCGACCGGGGAGGTGGAGCCTCGGCTCGACGACATCGCTGCCATCGAGGAGGTGTGCGGTCTCCAGCGCGGCCACATCCTCCGCGCCGCTGGCTACGTGTCGACCGCGGAGCAGCCGGAGGAAGCGCTTGCGGGCGACCATCGGCTCGACGCAGCTCGCCGCGAGTTGCTGGTCGCCGCGTACCGGGCGGCGTTGGAACAGTCGGGCGCCGGCCTCAGCTGAGCGGCACGAGGCCGATGTCGCCCTCGAGCACCGTGGCGGTTTCGCCTTCTTCGCTCTGGATCTGCCACTGCTCGTAGAACGCCCTTCCGCCAGCTGGCGTGTCCCAGCATGCGAGGGCCACGAATTCGCTGCGGTCGGCAGTGACCCAGGCCCGATGGAAGCGGCATCCGAGTTCTCGAGCGCTGGCCTGCATCTCGGGGGTGATGCCGTCGATGCGCTTCTGCAGCAGTTGATCCGCGGTCTCGCCGGACGGAGTGGGGCAGGGAACCCTGAACATCATCCAAGTTGCCATGCGGCATTGTCGCGCGTCGTCGCACCGACGGACGACGGCTCAGCCCAGCACGCGCGCGGCCGTGTGCTGGATCGACGACGCTGCGGCGTGTGGTGCGAGTGTGCCCCGAAGTGCGGCGTTGATGGCCTGCCAGCCGGCGTCCTCGAGTTCTGGAAACCGCGGGTGGGGCGGGTAGGTGATCATCGCCTCGGCGATGGTGCGGGCGGTGATGTCGAGCCGGTCGCGGTCGAGTGCGTCGACGGGCTGCACCGCGGCGAACGCCTCGGTGTGAGCGCACACGGTGCCACCGCTCGCGTCGAGGTCGTGAGCCTCGCGGCTGCACAACGCATTCACGAGTTCGAGGGCGCCGTCGGTGTTGCCGCACGTGGTGGGTATGGCCCACGCGTGGCAGCCCGCGTAACTGGCAGGGCGCGCCGACCCGGATGGGTAGGAGTGGGGCTGCAGCACCTCGGCCA
The DNA here is from genome assembly GCA_964595105.1 of uncultured Bifidobacterium sp. Taxonomy (GTDB): domain Bacteria; phylum Actinomycetota; class Acidimicrobiia; order Acidimicrobiales; family Ilumatobacteraceae; genus UBA668. The sequence continues at coordinate 10,442 of CAZQPJ010000003.1, read as the reverse complement.
GCGGCGAGTCGCGAATGGCGCCCCATCCCCCCGGCCACACTCCTGCTGCGTCGACCCGGCCGGTCAGGAGCGCGGCGTCGACCTGGTCGTAGTGCCACTCGGGGAGATCCGGCGGTGCGATGGCGGCCAGACGACACAGCGCGGTGATGGCTCCGACCGCTTCCGGCGTGTCGATGGTGGGAGTGCCGTCGTCGGCGAACAGCGCACCTCCGGCGCCCACCACCAGTTCGAAGAACGTGCCGAACAGGCCCGACTCGCGGCCCGGAAACCCGAACGGGATCCCAGCCCCGAGCATGTCGTGCCACGTGTTCGGTGGTGCCGCCAGCCGGTCGGAGCGGAACCAGAGGATGCGCACGTCGATCAATCGGGGTACGCAGAACTGTGCGCCGTCGAACCGGCAGAGGTCGACCGCGAGAGGGGCGAGTTCGACGGTGTCGACGAGGGCGTCGAGAGGCTGCAGCCATTGCGCCTGTGACGGCGCGTACTTGCTGTGCGTGGAGATGACGTCGAGTCGTTCGCCAGCGGCGAGGCGCGCGGCCACCTCGCGGTTCAGCGTCGGATGGTCGGCATGCACCACCACCTCCACGTCGAAATCGTCGAGGACCGAATAGAGGTGGTCGTACATCGGGCCACCGACCAAGGCCAGTCGCAGCGTCATGTCACGATCCGCACACCGCTGATGCCGCCGTCGAGCAGCCAGTCGGAGCCGGTGGTGAACGTCGTCGGCGCCGCCAGGTACACGACCGCGTCGGCCACGGCCTCGCAACTCACGAGGTCCCCCAGGGGTTGCCGGCGGCGCAACGCGTCATGCGCTGCGGACGGATCTGGGTTCGCTGCCACGAGGCGCTGCACCCACGGGCTCTCCACCGTTCCCGGCGACACGCAGTTCACCCTGATGCCGTGCTGCACCTCGTCCGCCGCCATGGCCCTGGTGAGGGCCAGCACGGCGCCCTTCGACGCGCCGTACACGGCGCGCTGCACGAGCCCCACCGACGCGACGATGGAGCAGGTGTTCACGATGGCTCCACCACCGGCGGCGCGCATGTGGGGGATGACCGCCCTCGACATGTAGGCGACACCGAAGACGTTCACGCCGAACACGCGCTCCCAGTCGTCGGGCGTGCTTTGCACCACGTCGCCGATCGCGCTGACGCCGGCGTTGTTGCAGAGCACGTCGATGCGGCCGTGCTGCGCCACCACGCGGTCGGCAGCGTCGATGCACTGCTGGGGATCGCTGACGTCGAACCCGTCGGCGAGGTCGAGGCCCACGGTGATGTCGCCCTGCGCTGCGAAGGCCGACATCATCGCCGACCCGATACCGCCGGTTGCCCCGGTGATCACCACGACACGCCCGCTCATGTGTTCCCCCCTTGTTCGAAGGGCAGTATCGCGCCGTGGCCTAGGGTCGAGGCACGCTCCTATGACTCGCATCACCTCGCTCACCACACACGACCTCCGGGCGCGCACGTCGAAGTTCCTCCACGGGTCAGACGCCAACCACCCCGACCCCGACTACTCGGCGGCGTACGTGGTGCTGCACACCGATGGGTCGCACGAGGGCCATGGCATGACGTTCACCATCGGCAAGGGAAACGAGTTGTGCTGCGCCGCCATCGAAGCGTTGGGCGAGGTGGTGGTGGGTCGCCGACTCAGCGACCTCACCGACTCGATGGGCGCGTTCTGGCGTTCCGTCACCAACCACTCGCAACTTCGGTGGCTCGGTCCCGACAAGGGGGTCATCCACTTGGCCACTGCGGCGCTCGTGAATGCGGTGTGGGACCTGTGGGCGAAGGAGCGCGGTGTACCCGTGTGGCAGTTGGTCGCCGACATGGAACCCGCGCAGTTCATCGACTGCATCGACTTCCGCTACGTGCGCGACGAGGTCGACGAGGTGCGCGCACTCGAGATGCTGCGCGGCATGCGTGCGGGAAAGGGTGAGCGCCTGGCCGAACTTCGGCGCGACGGGTACCCGGCCTACATCACGTCGGCGGGCTGGCTCGGCTATCCCGAGGACGAGGTGCGGCGGCGATGCCGGGAGGCCATGGCCGCGGGCTGGACGAGCTTCAAGACGAAGGTCGGCATCGATGTGGCGTCCGATCGTCGGCGTTGTGAGGTGATGCGCGAGGAGCTCGGCGACCAGCGCCAGTTGATGGCCGATGCGAATCAGGTATGGGACGTGAAGCAGGCCATCGATTGGACCAACGAGTTGCGCGACTTCCGGCTGCGATGGATCGAGGAACCGACGCACCCCGACGACGTGCTCGGGCACGCCGCCATTCGCCGCGGTGTGTCGCCGGTGGGCGTCGCGACCGGTGAGCACGCAGCCAACCGACTGGTGTTCAAGCAACTGTTGCAGGCCGAGGCGATCGACTACGTGCAACTCGATGCGTGCCGTCTCGGCGGGCTCAACGAGGTGCTCACCGTGCTGCTGCTGGCGGCCGCGCGAGGCGTGCCCGTGTGCCCGCACGCCGGCGGCATCGGGTTGTGTGAGTACGTGCAGCACATCTCGGTCATCGACTACCTCTGTGTCAGCGGCTCATTGCACGACCGCACCACCGAGTACGCCGATCACCTGCACGAGCACTTCGTGCATCCGGTGCAGGTGCGCAATGGTGCCTACGTGGTGCCGGAGGCCCCGGGGTATGGCATCGAGATGCGTCCGGAGTCGATCGCGGCCTTGCGCTATCCGAACGGCAGCGAGTGGCAGTGACGCACTGCTCGACCGACTGACTGCCGTCAGGTACCGAACGGTCGGGTGATCACCCTTCCGTTGCGTTCACCGTCGCTCACCGTCGGGTCCGCCATCACGAAACAGCGCTGCATCCACCGGTCGGTGCCGTCGAAGCGGGGCGTGAATGAGGAGCGCCCATGGGCGGCCCGGTGGTTGTCGATGACCAGCATCTGGCCGTCCTCGAGCACCACGTCGACACGGCTCGCCACTGCCGCATCGCACAGACGCTGCAGCGCCACCTGAGCCTCCGGGTCGGTGCCCTCCATCAGGTCGGCGTCGAACACGATCTGCGGGTCGTCAGGATCACCGACGAACGCGGCGAGGGGAGTTGTGAGTCGCCGTTCGCCGGCGGGCACGTACGTCTCGTCGACGGCGATGCGGAACCGTGGTTCGCTCAGCACGGCCCGTGTGCGGCCGTCGAGTTGCTCCAAGATGTTGGCCACCGGAGCCAGCGTGGTGGCAGCGTCGGGGTCGCCTCGAAGGCATAGCAGCAGCAGATACCGCGGCTTGTGGTGCGCGTACGAACCCTCGGTGTGGAAGGCGAGGTCGACCTGCGAACTGGTGGAAACCTGCCGATAACTCTCACCCGGGGTGGGCACGATGTGAGGTGTCAGCACGCCGCGGCTCTCCGCGGCGTACCCCATCGGGTGGCCGAGACGCTGTGCCACGGCGAGCAGCAGGAAGTCGGTGGTGCATCGCTTGTCGATGATGTCCCATGGAGTGGAAGGCGTGGCCGGGATGGTGCCGATGGGCAGGGCGTCGAGGAGGAGCGCCCCGCACGACGGTGGATGATCGACGAAGTCGGCGATTGCCGACAGCACGGTTTCGGGCATCGTCTCGGCGAAGCGTGCGGCGGCATCGACGAAGTGTTCGTCGTTGGGGTCGCCCTCCGGCACGTGGGCCGCAAACTCGGGCCACGAAGCGGCCACGGAACGGGGTGCCGAGCCGAGCCTGTCCACGCGGACAACCTATCCGTTCGGTCGAACCGACCGGCCGAGATAACTGCGCTCGATGAGGTGCTTGTTGGCGCGCAGGTGTGCCGCTTCCCCCTCGAGCACCAGATCGCCGTGGCTCAGCACGTAGGCGCGGTCGGCCACGTCGAGCACGAGGTTCACGTGCTGCTCCACCACCAGCACGGCCGCACCGGTGTCGGTGGCGATCTGACGCAGCACCGGCAGCAGCCGCTCGACGATGATGGGGGCGAGCCCCATGCTCATCTCGTCGACCATCAGCACCTTCGGCTCGCCGACGAGGGCTCGGGCCATGGCGAGCATCTGCTGCTCTCCGCCCGACAGCAGCCCGGCGCGCCGGTCCATCAGTGGTTCGAGGGCGGGGAACCAGCGGAGTGCGCGCTCGAGGGCCGCGGCGCGGGGTGCGCGGCCGAGACGAAGGTTCTCGCGCACGGTGAGTTGGAAGAAGAGGCTGCGATCCTCGGGCACGTGAGCCACGCCCATGCGCGCCACATGGTGCGGCCGACGGTCGCGCACCGAGGCACCGAGCACCCGCACGTCCCCGCTGATCGGCGGGAGCAGTCCTGAGGCCGTCAGCAACGTGGTGGTCTTCCCCGCACCGTTGGGGCCGAGGAGGGCGACCACTTCGCCCTCCTCCACGTGCAGGTCGAGGTGTCGCACCACAGGGACACCGTGGTACCCGGCCGACAGGCTGTCGAGCGAGAGCGCGCTCACGTGGGCCCCCCACTGCTGCCCAGGTACGCGTCGATGACGGCTTGGTTGCGCTGGATCTCGGTAGGTGTGCCGCTGGCGATGACTCGCCCGAACTCGATGACGTACACGCGGTCGCAGATGCCGAGCACGAGGCCCATGTCGTGGTCGACGAGCAGCACGCTGGTGCCCGCTGCCACGATGTCGCGAAGTCGGCCTCCCAGTTCGGTGCTCTCGGCGGTGTCGAGCCCAGCGGCCGGTTCGTCCATGCAGAGCAATGCCGGTCGCGCTGCGAGGGCCCGAGCTGCCGACACCAGCTTTCGTTGACCCTGGCTGATCTCGCCGGGCATGCGGCCTGCGAGATGTCCGATGCCGAGCACATCCAGAGCGAAGTCGACGCCGTCGCGGTTGCGGCGTCGACGCGGCGCCACGAGGTCGAGCAGGAGGGAACCCACACGTGGCCGCTCGGTGGCCACCAGCAGGTTCTCGTCGACGGTGAGGTCGTCGAAGAGCTCGAGCGACTGCCATGTTCGGCCGAGCCCCATGGTGGCGCGGCGATGGGGCGGCAGCGCCGAGAGTTCGTGCCCGTCGAACACGACGCGCCCCATCGAGGGCACGAACCCCGATACGGCGTCGATGAGTGTCGTCTTGCCGGCGCCGTTGGGGCCGATGAGACCGACAAGTTCGCCTCGGTCGACCTGCAGGCTCACTCGGTCGACGGCGCGCAGGCCACCGAACGACACCGACAGGTCGACGGTCTCCAGCAGGGCGCTCATGCGGCGGCCTTCCGTGAACGTCGAGCTGTGGCCGTGCCGCGCACTGCACCGGCGATGCCCTCGGGGTTGGTGATGGCGGCCACCACCAACAGCACGCCGCTCACCAAGGCCTCCCACCGACCGACGGAGTTCATCAGCCGGCCGAGCGCGTAGAACGCCACACCTGACGATGCGACCAGCCCGGCGGTGACCGCACCGCTGACGCTCGTGATGCCCCCGAGATAGGCCACTGCGAGGGCGGTGAGCGATGCGATGGTGCCGTAGGAGGCGTCGCTGACACTGCCGAAGCGGTAGGCGATGAGACACCCCGCGGCGCCGGCGATGAACGACGACAGCGCGAACACCGACAGCTTGCTGCGGCCCACGTCGATGCCGATGGCGCTGGCTGCTCGTTCGTTCGACCGCACCGCGAGCATGCGCCGACCGGTGGCACTGCGCCGCAGGTTGGCCACCCCGACGGCAGACAGCGCCACCACGGCCACCAGGAAGATACCGAACACCGGACGACTGCTCTTGGTGCCGAGTACCAATGCGAAGTCCCACCCACCGAGCGACGGGTGCGGAATCTTCGCCCCGCCTGTGCTGGCGTCGCCGACCAATGACGGGTTCTTGAACACGAACTCGGTGATGGCCACACCACCGGCGAGCGTGACGATGGCGAGATTCGTGCCGCGAACGCGCAGCGCCGGAAAGCCGACGAGCACGCCGAACACGGTGGCGACCGCGCATGCGAGCAACGGTGCGAGCGGGAATGGAAGGCCCCATCCGGTGCCGAGTTTCGACAGCGCGAAGCCGGCGATGCCGGCGAAGGCCATCTGTGCGAGCGACGTCTGTCCGCCGAACCCCGTCAGCACCACGAACGAGAGGGCGAACAGTACGGCGATGACGGTGGTCATGATGGCGGCACGCCAGAGGGGTCCCAGCACCAGCAGTCCCGCCACGGCGGCGGCGATGGGAGCGGTGACGGTGAGCGCGTTGACGCGTGCGGGCGGCACGCTGGGGAGCCGCCACGAATCGACGGCGCCACGGTCGGGAAGGCGCTCGCCCAGCACGAACATCGCCACGATGATGACGAGGAACGGAAGCCCTTCGCGTGCGCCGTACTTCGGGAACCAACTCAGGTCCCCCTGCACCTTGGTGAACGTCGACTGCACCATGCCGATGGCGAACCCGGTGAACACGGTGGGCCAGACCGAACGGAATCGACCGATGAGTGCGGCCCCGAGCGCCGGAATGAGGAACCCGAAGGTGAACACCGCCGAGCCGAGCTGGATCATCGGTGAGGCGAGCACCGCCACGACGCCGCCCACGATGGTGGCCACCACGAAGCTCACCCCGGCCACGAGGTCGGGGGAGTAGCCGAGCAGCACCGCACCTTTCTCGTTCTCGGCGGCGGCACGGGTGATGAGCCCGACGCGTGTGAACCTCGAGGCCGCCCACACGGCGGCGGCGATGAGCAGCACGATGAGTGCCAGCCACAGGCCGTCGCGTGGCACGGTGAGGTCGCCCCACAGGGTCACCGGTTCGCGGGGGAGGATGGCGCCCACGCGGATGGTGGTGTTGTCCTCGAAGCGTCGGTCGACCAACGTCATCAGCACGATCACGATGCCGATGCTCGCCACCACCTTGGCGAGTGACGGTGCGCGGCGCAGCGGCCGGAAGACGAGCATCCACACGACCAGCCCCAGCACCGCGGCGGTGAGCACTGCGAGTGAGAAGGCCCACCGGAAGCCGACGTCACCGTCGAAGTGATAGCGCGCCGGCAGGCCGGGCACCGGGAAGGGGTAGGCGCCCTGACGCAGGTCGGCGTAGACGTAGGCCACCCACATCGCCATCGCGCCGTAGGCGAAGTTCACGACGCCGGAACCCTGATGGGTGATCACGAGGCCCAGGCCGAACGCGGCCATGATGGCCGCGGCGCCGCTGCCGAGCAGCAGGTAGAAGAGGTAGTCGGTCATGCCGCTGCGGGCAGCACCATCAGGGGAGGTACTCGGCGCTCGACACCGACTCGAGTCCGGCGACGGCCACCACCGTGCCGCCCGCCTGGTACTCGGCGAACGGGAAGTTGAATGAGCACACGCTCGGGTACGCGGCTGCGCTGCCACAGGCGATGGGGGCACCGCCGGGCCACAGCTTCAGGTCGGTGGAGGTCTTGAGGAAGTCGTAGAGCGCAGCGCCGGTGACCGCCGTGCCCGCTGCCTGCATGATGTCGGCATACACCCCGAGCGACATCATCTCGTACACGCCGAGTGCCCCGAGGCCGAGGGCGGTGTTGTCGACCTCCGACGGGTCGACCTTCAGCGCAGGCGCCATGACGTCCTTCATGATGAGCTGCGCAGGCGAGGTCTGGTCGGCCTGCACGCCCACGTAGGTCCAGCCCACTGCGTCGTCACCGACCTCCTTCAACACGTCGGCCGCCGAGCAGATGCCGGTGGTGATGACGGGTGTCTGAATGGCGAGCGCGGCGCGGCCGCGGATGGTGCCGATGCAACCGGCGTCGGAGTAGAGCGACACGAGGAGGTCGGGGTTGTCCTTGGTGACCTCGCGCATCAGGCCTTGGTAGCCGGCGTCGGTCTCGTTGTCGCCACCCTTCACGGTGACGTGGGCGATGCCTGCCTTGTCGAGGGCACCCACCAGTGCTGCCTCGGAGTTGTTGGCGCCGGGGTTGTCGGCGCTGACGATGCCGACCTTCGTGGCGTTGAACTTCTCCTTCGCCACGCGGGCGACCGCCGCCATGGTGGTGGCGTTGCCGCCGGTGAGGAACAGCGCGTCGGCGGTGTAGTCGGCAGGCAGGATGGGCAGCACACCCACCACCGGTACGCCTGCCGCCTTGTAGGTGGCGTAGTCGGGGAACAGGTCGAGGCCGAGCAGGGCCATCTCGATGCCCTTGCCGACCAACTCCTGCGCGCAGGCCTGCGAACTCTCCGGCGCGCCCTTCGACACGCAGGTCTCGAGCGTGATCGGCCGGCCGCCGAGGCCGCCGTGCTGGTTGAGGTAGTCGACCGATGCCTGAACCGCGATGCGGAGGTCGGGGAAGTCGAGACCGGGCACCCCCTCGGTGTTCACGAGGCCGAGCGTGATCGGGTCGCCCGTAGGTGCGCCGAGCGACGGGAAGGCGGTGGTGGGGTCGTCGGTCGCCGGTGCGGTGGTGTCGACCGCGTCGCTGCCGGTGGGCGCTGGAGCGGTGGTGGTGGCCGGCGTGGATGCGGTCGAACTGCCGGAGGTGCCGACGGGTTCGGAGTCGCCCGAACTGCTGCAGGCGGTCAAGAGCGCGAACACGGCCGCAAGGGCCAGGCCGGTGCGACGGGACGACTGTTGCATGGTGCACTCCCTGTGTCGTCAGCCTCCCCCACGGAGCCGACGGTCTGTTTCGCGCTGAAACCTAACACGCACGCCGAAGTGGGCTCACCGGTTCACCAGGCGGCGTCGGGTGAACGCTGCATCATCAGTTCCCCGTCGAAGCTGAGGCTGTAATCGGGCACGAACTCGATGACGACTCGGTGTGGCGAGTCGAGGAACTTCTGGAACTCGGCCGCTGCGCCCTCGTCGCGGTGCAGCCATCGTGAGAACTCCGGATAGAACCAGTCCTTCGTGGCGCGGTCACTGTGGACGGTGCACGAACCCTTGTAGCTGATGGTCTTGCCGGGGCCCATTTTCGTGCCGGTGCTGTTGAAGCACAGTGACGCGCGGGGAAACCGGCGCAGTGCGGCAATGCGCTTGCGTCGTTCCGCGGCGGTCAACCAGAAGCGCCCGTCCTTGGGCAGCACTGCCATCACCACGCCGAATGCCTCACCTTCGGAGTTGGTCCACATGAACACGCACTCGCGTTGCAGGTGCAACAAACGCGCCTCGAGCTCGGGGGTGAGCGAGCACGTGGTGAGGTCTTCGTAGTCGTCGGACATGGGGCGACGTTACTGTTCAGCAGCATGAGCCACGAGCGGTTGGTGCAGAGCGCGAAGCGGGTGATCGAGTTCACCCGCTCGGGCACGGTGCCGCTCGCCGCCGATGTGATGAAAGTGCCGGCTCGCACCTACCTCGACGAGGCGCGTTGGCGGCTTGAGATCGACCGCATCTTCCGTCGCATGCCCCTGGTGCTCGCGTTCTCCTGCGAAGTGGCAGCGCCGCACTCGTACCGGGCGCTCGACGTGTTGGGCGTGCCCGTGTTGCTGGTCCGTGGTGGTGACGGTGTGCTGCGGTCGTTCATCAACTCGTGCAGTCACCGCGGCGCCATCGTGGTGCCCGAAGGGTCGGGGGTGGCCCGCCGGTTCACGTGCCCCTACCACGCATGGAACTACGACAGCGAGGGCGCGCTCGTGGGCATCCTCGACCGCGAGACGTTCGGCGAGGTCGATGCGGCGTGCAACGGTCTCACTCCTCTGCCGGTGGAGGAGCGGGCCGGCATCGTGTTCGGTGGGGTGGTGCCCGACGCCTCGTTCGACCTCGATGTCCACCTCGGCGGCTATGACGAGGTCCTCGACCTGCTGGGCCTCGCCGACTGCACGCTGGTGGGCACGCAGCGTGTGGAGGGGCCGAACTGGAAGCTCTGCTACGACGGCTACCTCGACTTCTACCACCTGCCGATCCTGCACAAGGACACGTTCGGGCCCACCTTTCCGAACAAGATGATCAGCGAGGCGTGGGGGCCGCACCAACGCACCACCCAGCCCGACCCGAGACTGCTGAAACTGGAGGCGCTGCCCGAGGCGGAGTGGCCAGTGCGTCGCATCGACGGCGGCATCTGGACCATCTTCCCCCACGTGTCGGTGGCTCCCTTCGACGCCGGTGGTCGGTACTACATGGTGTCGGTGCTGATGCCCGGCCCCACGCATCTCACCTCCACCACCACGCAGTACTTCCTGGTGCCGGGCGAACCCGACGATGAGCGCGTTCAGGCTGTGCGCGAGCAGATGGAGTTCCTGCTCCACGTCGTCCGCGACGAGGACTACTTCACGTGCAGTCGCATCCAGCGGGCGCTTGCAGCCGGGGCGAAGGAACACGTGTTGTTCGGCCGGAACGAGGAGCCGTGCCAGGTCTTCCACCGCTGGGTCGACGCACTCGTGGGAGCCGACGATGACCGTTCGTTCCGCAGGCTCCTGGAGGAGGGACTTCCCACATGACCGATCTCGAGCACCGGATGGCCATCGTCGAAGTCACCCATCGCTACTGCTGGGCGCTCGACGCACGGCAATGGCACGTCCTCGACGAGGTGTTCGCTGCGGATGCCACGGCCGAACTCGCCTCGCCGCTCCTCGAGGGTCGTGAGGCGATCGTGGG
>CAZQPJ010000002.1:20414-27208 GCA_964595105.1 uncultured Bifidobacterium sp. | reverse complement strand
TGCATGGGTGGTCAGTGGACCATCACCGGCACTGTCGATGCCCCCGTGATCGGCCTGCCCTGGAAGCCCGATACCACCGGCTTCGCGCACCTCACCATCGGCACACCGCCGGCCACCACTGCGCCCGCCACCACGGTGCCGGTGACGACGGCACCGAACACCACCCCGGCCACCACCACTCCCGCCACCACCACGCCGGTCACCACCACGCCGGTCACCACCACGCCGGTCACCACCACGCCGGTCACCACCACACCGGCGACCGATCCGGGTACCACCACACCGGTCACCGACCCGGGAACCACCACACCGGTCACCGACCCGGGAACCACCGTGACGCCCACGACCACACCCACCGGCGAGGAGATCACCGGCAGCGCCAGTTACGACGCCGAGTGCGAAGACTCCGTCGCCCACGGCAAGTACGCCCTCACCTTCGACGGCTTGGTGACGGCAGTCTCGCCCGTCGAGGCTGGTGGCACGGTGACCATCTCCGGTCAGGAGTGGGACGTCACCATTCCGGCCGATCTCGCGACCACGCTGGTGAGCCTGCTGGGCACCGAGTTCGATGCCACGATGACCGTGACGCTCACGGCGACCAACGCCTCGCCCGCCGAGTCGACGTCGGCCAGCACCACCGTGCACATCATCGTCGAGTCCGGAGTCGACTCACCGAACACGGTCACCATCCCCGACATCAGCTTCACGGCCACGGGCGACGGCCCCGTCACCGTGTCGCTGAAGGGAGCGGTTACGACCGTGCTGCTCGGCGGCTCGCCCGTCGACCTCACCTGCAACGTCACCGGTACGCCGGAGCAGCTCATCCAGGTCGAGTCGTTCGGCACCCCGGTGGCCACCACCACCACGGTCGCCGGCGGCGGTGGCGCAACCACCACGGTCGCCAGCGGTGGTGGCGGTGGCGGTGGCGGTGGCGGTGGCGGTGGTTCGCTGGGCCGCACCGGTTCGCCGCTGGCCAACACCTGGTACGAGATCTTCATCGCACTCGCCGTGCTGCAGATGGGCCTGTTCCTCTGGTCGCTCAGCAGCCGCCGCTCGCGCCGCAGGGCCTGAGCCTGAACTGAGGAGCCGCCCATCGACCTCCGGGTCGGTGGGCGGCTTCTTCGCGTGCGGGGTGAGTTCGCTCGGCGGGGCAGGCCGGCGTCAGCGGCGAAGGCCCGGCAGATAGACGGTGACCGTCGTGCCTGCGCCGGGTCGACTGGCGATGGTGACATGGCCGTCGGCCTGGTGCACGGCACCGTGCACGATCGACAAGCCGAGGCCCGCACCGCGGCGGGCGATGCCCGTCCGCGAGGTGAAGAAGGGTTCCCACACATAGCCGAGCGACGACGGCTCGATGCCCTTGCCGTGATCACTGACTGCGATGCTCACCCACGTGCCGGGATGCACGTCGTCGCTCAGGTGGCAGGCCGCATGCGGCTGCTCGCGCACGGTGATGGTGATGGTGCCGCCGTCGGGCATCGACTCGGCAGCGTTGTCGACCAACTGGAACATGATCTGCCGCATCGACTCCGGGGCGATCACCACCTCCGGCAGGTCGGGCGCAAGGTCGATGGCCATGCCGACGTTCGACGGGAGGCGCTCGAGGAACAGCGGGTGCGACGCCTCGCACAACGTGGGAATCGAGACGGGCTCGATGGCACCCGGGCGAGCGCCGGCGAACGCCACGAGACCACCGAGCAGACCGGCCGCACGGCTGGCGGCCTCACGGGCAGTCTCGATCGGCTGCTCACCCGCCGCCGATGCGTCGAGCTTGTCGAGATTGCCGATGATGATCTGCATCAGGCTCGAGAACTCGTGGGCGAACGCCCCGGTTGTACGCGACAGACTGGCGAACCGATTCGATGTCTCGAGTTGTTCGCGCATGCGCTCCGACTCGGTGATGTCGACGAGCGTGATGAGAAAACGGACGGCGTCATCGTCGGGGTTGCGACGGGTGACCATGCGCATCTCGGCAAACCGCTGGGTGCCATCGGCGTGCATGAGCCGACCCTTCGTGGAGAACTCGCCGGGTCGGTCGAGCAGCGTCCGTATGTTCATCGCGATCTCGGTGTCGTCGGGGTGGATCACCGAGAACCACGCACCGAAGTCGCGCATCTCCTCCGCGGTACGACCGAGCAATGCCTCCACGTTGGGGCTCACATACTCGGCCTCGGTGGCATCAGTACGCGAGGCGATGATGACCACCGGCAGCAGGTCGAGCATGTTGAGGAACCGGCGGTTCTGCGCCTCCAGTTGCGCGAGCAATTCGCTCGCGTCAGGCACCGCAGCAGCGTCCCCCTCCGGATGCCCCATTTCTGAAAGATAACACAGAAATCTGACACTATTGACCGTTCGGAGACGGCCCGTGAACACTCGCTACATTCGCGGGCGTGACCGACGAGCCGGAGCCGATGCCAACACGCACGCGGCCAACACCGACGGTGCGACCGCTGCTGGCGATGGCATTGGCGCTCGTTGCTCTGGTGCCGGTGGCACTGTGGCTGCGGCCCGATGGTGCACCAGCCACCACGGCGAGCTCGAGCACCACGGTGACCACCGTCTTCAACGCCGAGCCCACCACGATTCCCGCCAGCAGCACCACCGTGGCAGGGCAGCGCCCCGTGCCCGGCCCCGCCCCGGTCGACGGAAAGCGCAGCGACGAACGACGGCTCGTGAACCAGTTCGTGGTGGAGAGCCCCGACCTGCAACCGAAGAGCGTGGTCGCATCGGGCACCGGACTGTTCTTCGCGCAGAACATGATGTACCGGCACAACGTGATGGTGTTCGACCGCGGCGGCAACGTGCTGGCCCGCATTCCCGACGACGTCGACCTCGCCGCCTACGGCGTGAAGGGCGGCGTGAAGGCGCAGGGGTCGCCAGTGGAGGCCGCATTCCTGCCCGACCACTCGTACGTGTACGTGTCGAACTACAAGATGTACGGCCCGGGCTTCACTCCCACCGCCGACGACAACTGTGGCCGTGCGAAGTGGGACGACAGCTACGTCTACAAGATCAACACCACCACCTTCGCCATCGAGAAGGTGATCGCCACGGGCTCGGTGCCCAAGTTCATGGCCGTCACGCCCGACGGCTCGCGACTGCTGGTGTCGAACTGGTGCGGATTCGACGTGACCGTGATCGACACGGCCACCGACACACCGGTCACCCGCATCGACGTCGGCCGTCATCCACGCGGCATCGCCGTCACCAACAACGGGCGCTACGCCTACGTCACGGTGATGGGCGAGTCGAAGATCGTGAAGATCGACCTCCGCTCCAACGCTGTCATCGGCCGCGTGCCCGACGCGGGCTCCACCCCGCGGCACCTCCTGCTGTCGCCCGACGACCGCTACCTCTACGTGTCGAACAACCACGAGAACCTGGTGCGCAAGATCGACCTCGCTGCGGGCGTGGCCGTCGCCAAGGCGCGCACCGGCGTCGAGACCCGCACGATGGCGATGGCCGACGACGGTGAGAGCCTCTACGTGGTGAACTACGAGGACGGCACGGTCAGCAAGGTCCGCACCTCCGACATGAAGATCCTGCAGACCGAACCGACCGGGGTTCACCCGGTCGGCATCACCTACGACCCGGTCACGCGGCAGGTGTGGGTGGCCAACTACGCCGGCACGCTGAGGGTGTTCGTCGACTCCTGACGCAGCCACGGCACGGCTCGAACGCGGAGTAGCGTCGCCGACGTGAACGGCGACCAGATGATGCGGCAATTCGCAAGCGGGCTTCCTGCCCCCACGTTCGACCACACGGCCTGGGTGACACCGAAACCATTGGCCGAGTCGAAGGTGGCCATCGTCACCTCCGCCGCACTCCACACACCCGACGACGACGGGTTCACCTCCACCGACACCTCATACCGGTTCATCGACCGCTCACGACGAGACCTCGTGCTCGGACACTGGAGCCCCAACTTCGACCACACCGGCATCGCGCTCGACCTCAACGTCGTCTACCCCATCGATCGCCTCGAGGAACTCGCCGCGCGGGGCATCATCGGTTCGGTCGCCGACCGCCACGTCTCGTTCGCCGGCAACCAACCCGACGACGTGTCGACACTGCGGCTCGACAGCGGCCCGGCCGCAGCCGCGGCACTCCGCCACGACGGTGTCGACGTGGTGCTGCTGACACCGGTTTGACCACTCTGCACGCGCACCGTGAGTGTGCTCGCCCATGTGTTCGAAGCCGCCGGTATCGCCACCGTGGTCATCTCGTCGATCCGGCCGATGGCCGAGAAGGTCGCACCGCCACGAGCCCTCCATTGCGAGTTCCCGTTGGGTCGCCCCCTCGGCAAGCCCAACGACCCCGAGTTCCAGCACGACGTCATCGCCCGAGCGTTCGCCCTCCTCGAGGCTGCTGCGGGCCCACTGCTGGTCGACCACCCCGACGTGATCGAGGCCGACGACCAGCCGGTGGTGTGCACGCTGCCGCCACGATTCGATCCGTCGTTGCCCGCAGCCGTCGACGAGGCACGGGGCCTGCAGAAGGCCTACGCCCGCACCCTGGCCCGACGTGGCGTCACCGACGTGGGCCGGGCAATCGATGCGGCAGCGGTGCCCGACGCGTTGGCCGCATTCGATGCCATCGCCAACGGGGCCGACTGGACCACCGTCGCGCTCCCCGGCGGCAACCCGGTGGCGGCAAGCGCCGACATCCGCGCGTACTACGAGGAAGCCGGCCTCTCACTGGTCGACGGCCCGCAACCCGGCGGCCGCGCCATGGAGGACTGGTTCTTCGGTTCCACGGAGGCGGGTCGCACGCTTCTGGCAGCCCGGGCGGCGATGCGCGAGGCGGGGGCGAAGTTCCCGATCTGGTTCTACATGGTGCCCGGCCACCGCTGAACCGCGTGGCAGGCAGCCTCGACGCCGACGCGGACCTCGTGCAGCACCGGGTCGGTGCCGCGGCACCGGTCGATGATGCCGAGCCGCTCGGCCTCACCACTCGCCACCACCGGGCAACGCGGGTGGAACCGGCAGCCACTCGGAATGGCGCTCGCATCCGGTGCCTCGCCCGAGGGCATCAGGCTCATGTCACGCCCGCGACCGTCGCTGCGCGGCACCGCAGCCACGAGCGCTCGCGTGTAGGGATGTGACGGCTCCCGAACGAGATCACGAGCCGGGCCGTGCTCCACCACACGCCCGAGGTACATCACGCAGATGCGGTCGGCATAGCGCGCCGCGGTCGACAGGTCGTGGGTGATCATCAGGATCCCCATGCCGTCGGTGCGCAGGGCGGCCAGTAGTTCGAGCACCCCCGCCCGCACCGAGGTGTCGAGCATCGAGACGGGTTCGTCGGCCACCAGCAGCGACGGGCCCAGCACGAGGGCAGCGGCGATGGCGACACGCTGTCGCTGACCGCCGGACAACTGATGCGGATGACGATGCAGGAACTGCTCGACCGGAACCAGACCGACACGGGTGAGGGCATCGCGCACCAGCGCCGCATGGTCGCCGGGCACTCGATGCACCACCAGTGGCTCGCGCACCAGACGCTCCACCGTGAACCGCGGGTCGAGCGAGTCGTACGGGTCCTGGAAGATCATCTGCACTCGGCGCCGAATCTCCCGACGCTGCGCGGAGTCGTCGGTGCCGAGGTTGATGCCATCGACGCGGACACCTCCCCGCGTGGGAGGAGTGAGGCCCACCGACACCATGGCAGTGGTGGTCTTCCCGCACCCCGACTCGCCCACCAGTGCCACGAGTTCACCCGGCCGCACCTCCAGCGACACGCCATCGACTGCACGCACCCGACGCGGCTCACGGCGCAGCATCGTGCCCACCATGCCGCGGGGCATGGTGAACGCCACCTCGAGCCCGTCGATGGCGAGAAGCGGTGCCGGGCTCATGCCGGTCGCTCCCCCGGGCGCACGCAACGGGCGAGCCGACCCCCACCGAGCTGCAGCAGCGGCGGCACGGTGGTGCCACAGTCGGGAGTGACAACGTCGCACCGCGGCGCGAACGCGCACCCCGTCACCTCTCGGTCGAGACGCGGCGGTGTGCCGGGTATCGATGTGATGTCGCCCTCACCGTGAATCTCCGGCGTCGCCGCGTAGAGCATGCGCGTGTACGGGTGCCGAGGGTCGGCCACCATCTCCTGCGCATCGGCCACCTCGGTCACCTGGCCGGCGTACATCACCACGGTGCGGTGGCACAGGCTCGCCACCAACGGCAGGTCGTGCGTCACCAACACCACCGCCAACCCCAGCTCGTCCGACAGGCGGGCCAACAGGTCGAGCACCTGTGCTTGCACGATGACATCGAGCGCCGTCGTGGGCTCGTCGGCCAGCAGCAACGTGGGCCCGCATGCGAGCGCCATCGCAATGGCAGCACGCTGACGCTGGCCACCCGACAGCTGGTGCGGGAACGCTTCGAAGCGCTGCGCCGGCAGGCCCACCAGTTCCAGCAACTCGCACGCCCGCTGCCTCGCCGCCGCGCCCTTCGCCACCCCGTGCAACTCCATCGGCTCCACCAACTGCGGGCCGACGCGACGCACCGGATTGAAGGCGTTCATCGCCCCCTGGAACACCATCGCCACGTCGCGCCACCGATGCGGGGCGACGCTCTGCTCGCCATTCGCAAGTACGTCGACACCGTCGATCAGCACACGGCCCGCCACTGCCGAGTTCGGCGGCAGCAAACCCATCATCGCCAGCAGCGCCGTGGTCTTGCCGCACCCCGACTCGCCCACCAGGCCGATGCGTTCACCACGTCGCAGTTCGAACGAGACATCACGCACCGCGTGCAGTTCTCCGCCCGGCAGTTCGAACCACACGTTGAGATGCT
>CAZQPJ010000002.1:0-20314 GCA_964595105.1 uncultured Bifidobacterium sp. | reverse complement strand
GTCACGCACAGACCCGCCGGCACGATGGCCCACCACGCCCCGTTCGTCTGCGCGCTGGAGGCGAAAGCGTCCTGCAGGATCGACCCCCACGACACGGCCTCGGGGTCGCCCAACCCGAGGAACGTCACGAAGGTCTCGGCGTAGATGCCGAGCGCCACCTGCAGCACCGTGTTGGCAAGCAGCAGCGGCACGATCTGCGGCACCACGTGGGTGAGGAGCACCCGCGGGTGCGAGGCACCCACCGCACGCGCCCGGCGCACGTACATGCGCTCCTTCACGCTGCGGGTCTGGGCGCGGATCATGCGCGCCGTGGAGGCCCAGTAGATGAGGGCGATGATGAGGATGATGTTGCGCAACGACCGGCCGAACAGCGCAGCGGCCACCACCATCAACGGCACGTCGGGGATGACCAGGAAGTAGTCGGCCACACGCATCAGCACGGCGTCGGTGCGACCACCGAAATAACCGGTGATCACACCCACCACGCCGCCGATCACCATCGCCACGAACGCCGACACCACGCCCACCAACAACGACACCCGAGCGCCCTCGAGCACCAGCGACAGCATGTCGACACCTGCGTCGTCGGTACCGAGCGGATGATTCGCGCTCGGCGGTTGGAAGATGGCCCCCTGCGTGGGAGTGGTGGAGTACGGGGCCAACCACTTCCCGAACAACGCCACCACCACGAACACGAGAAGGATCGCCGCGCCGAACTGCGCGGCCCGACTCCGGCGCACGGCACGCCACAGACCGACACCCACGGACGTCTCGGGTGCGTCGCTCACCGCAGCACCACCCGAGGATCGATGCGTGGGTAGATGAGATCAGCCACAAGGTTGGCGAACACCACGGCGACGGTCAGCAACAGGAAGGCGCCCTGCAGCACCGGATAGTCGCGCTGCTCGATGGCCTGCACCACGGTGAGACCAATCCCCGAATACGAGAAGACGTACTCCACCACCAGCACCCCACCCACCACGGTGCCGAGCGACAGTGCCATCAGCGTGACGATGGGCAACGCCGCGTTGCGCAACGCATGCGAGCGGATGATGCGCCATGCCGACAGCCCCTTCGCCCTGGCCGTGAGCACGTAGTCGTCGCCGAGCGTCTCGATGAGCGCCGAACGGGTGATGATCGAGTAGTCGCCGGCGAACACCACGCCGATGGCGAGCGCCGGCAGCAGCATGTGCTTCAACTGGTCGACGATGACGGTCCACTGCGACACGTCACCGAGCAACTGGGCCAACTCGATGTCGGGGTCCTTCACACCCGACGTCGGCAGACCCAACCAACCGGCCACATAGAGCACGAACAGCAGGGCCAGCCACTGCGTGGGCATCGAGTACGCCGCCAGCGACGCGCCGGTGGCCACTCGGTCGAGCAACGACCCACGGCGCCAGGCGGCCATCAGGCCGATGCCCACCCCGATGACCACCGAGAACAGAGTGCCCAGCATGATCATCGGCACAGTGCGCTGGATGGGCGCCCACAACGATGACCACACGGTTGGGTGCGGCGCCCTCAACGACCGGCCGAGGTCACCGTGGGCGAGGCCCTTCATGTACAGCCCGTACTGCACCAGCAACGGCCGGTCGAGCCCCAGCTCCACACGCTGCGCCTCCTTGAACTCGACCGTGCACTGACGGCAGCGCAGACCCGACACGGCGTCGCCGGGCAGCGCCCTGAACAGCACGAAGTTGGCCGTGATGGCGATGACGATGGTGAGGAACGCGAACGCAACCCGTTTCGCGATGTACGTGGCCACCGGCCCGACCTCCGGTTCAGCCAGCCGGCTTCACGTCGGTGTAGTAGCGCTTCGAGTAGCCCGACAGCTCGAGGTGGAAGCCCTCCCACCCCTTGCGGAATGCGTGGATCGAGTTCATGTTCACGAGCTGCGTGTAGATGACGTTGTCGAAGATGTGCTGCTGCATGTCGTCGACCAACTTCTTGCGATCGGCCTCGTTCACCAGCGTCGCCTGCTGCACGTACATCTCGTCGTAGTCGGGGTTGTCGTAGCCGGTATCGCTCCACGAGCACCACTGGCCCTTGGTGACCACCGACAGCATGAAGTCGGGGTCGCGGTAGCCCACCCAGTCCCACAGGGCCATGTCGAAGTCGCTGTAGCCAGTGCCGGCGGTGGCATCGCAGTCGTCACCGGTCTCGTAGGCGAATGCTGCCGTGGAGTCGCCGCCCGGATGCAACGTCACTTCCACGCCCACCGACGCGAATCCGTCGCGGATGATCTCGAACTCGCGCTTCCCGTTG
Organism: uncultured Bifidobacterium sp.; assembly: GCA_964595105.1. Taxonomy (GTDB): domain Bacteria; phylum Actinomycetota; class Acidimicrobiia; order Acidimicrobiales; family Ilumatobacteraceae; genus UBA668. The sequence goes on along the minus strand of CAZQPJ010000002.1, from coordinate 18,046 downwards.
AAGTTGAGACTGTCGGGCACCATGATGTCGTACTTCATCGGGTGCTCCGGTTGGTCGGCGGTTGCCGGCGCCACACGGATGCCGTCGGCGCCCTTGACGTAACCGAGGTCGTCGAGCGCGGCGTTGGCCGCATCGATGTCGAAGGTCCGGGGACCGAGGTTGGCGTTCTCCCACTTGCCGGCGATGTTGCCGACGAGGCTCTCGACCGTCTTGGCATGGCCGCCGAACACCACGTCGATGATGCGAGCCCGGTCGACCGCCATCGACAGCGCCGCCTTCACCTTCGGGTCGAGCAGTTCGCGGTTCTTCTTCTTCGCCGGGTTCGAGTTCCAGGTGATGTTCGTGGTCTCCGAACCGGGAATCTCCTCCACCACAATGTCCTTCTCGGCGGCGAGCGCGGTGGCGGCCGAGATCGGCACCTCGTCGACCCAGTCGAGTTCACCGTTGCGGAGATCGGCCAACATCGCGTCCTCGCTGGTGTAGTAGACGAGCGCGATGGCCGACACGTTCGACTTCGGGCCGTAGAACTTCGGGTCGGCCTTGAACACGGTGGTGCCCTTCTGCTCCCACTTCTCGATGGTGTACGGACCACCCGTGACGATGGGCAACTGCTCCTGCGGGGCGTACTTCTTCAGCCCGGCTCCGTCGGTTCCCTCGAGCGGCTCCCATGCGTGACGCGGGAGGATGAACAACTGCTGCAGTTGCGGCAGGGCGTTGGCAATGGGCGCGTCGTAGGTGATGACCAACGTGTCCTTGCTCGGCGCCTCGGCCTTCACCACGTGCGACACGGCACCCGCCGAGTTCGCCGTGGCATCGGCCTGGTACTTCACCGTGGTGTTGATGGTCCAGGCTGCGTCGTCAGCCGTGATCGGAGTGCCGTCGCTCCAGGTGCCGTTCGTCTTCAGGGTGAACGTGTACGTGGTGCCGTCGTCCGACAACTTCCAACTGTCGGCCAGGTCACCCTCGAACTCGTCGCTCTTCGGCTGGTACTGGATGAGCATCGGGTAGATCTGGACCATCGCGTTGTAGCCGGAACTCTCGATGTAGCTGTACGGGTTCAGCGAGTCGACGTAGTTGATGGTGCCGACCTTCAGCACCTTGCTCGAGCCCCCGGACGAGTCACCTCCCCCACACGCCGCCGCCACGAGCGACAGAAGGACGATCGGGACGATGAGCAATTTCCCACGCATACGGACTCCCCCACAGAGCGGTGTAGTGGGCCGACCTTAGTCGGCCTGCCGGAGGAGGTCAGCCGAGCGGCCGAGGCCACTGACGCAACAAGCGACCGACGTAGGTGCGGTACACGAGCCGATCGTGATCCGCATGCCCGACCCCCGGCAGCACCGTCACCTCGACGTTCTCGCCCAGCGGGTTGGCATCGAGCAATGGACCGAGCGAGGCAAGGCTGAACCACGGGCGGAACGTCGCATCGTCGTCGCCCAGCACCACGTGGAACCGAGTGCGGTACCGCGGCGGGGGTACGGCCCACAGAGGATCGTCGACGACAGGTGACCCCTGAGGACGCGGCTGCCAGGTCTGCGGGTCGACCGCCGTGCGGATGAGGCCGATCGTGCCCAGTTGCTGGCGCGGGTTCACGCGATTCCACTCGAACCCCACGAGGGCCGCCATCGTGCCACCCTGCGATTCGCCTGCAAGGGTGACGTGTGCTGCGCCACCCGCCGCCGACACAGCGCGTTCGAGGACCTCCCACAACGAGCCACCGGCCTTGGTGCCGTAGCGCCCGTACATGCACTCGGCGACATCACCGAAGTCGGGTCGATCGAAACGTGGAGGCACCAGTCGAGAGAGGTCGGTGGAGTAACGGAACCAACTCGGCCGACCCGTCGGATTGAACGGGTCGCGCCGACCGACACCACCCGGCGCAGTCGGCGCGTGCACCTCCACATCCGGGGCACCAGCGGCGGCGAACAAGCGTTTCCAGATGCCGACGCCGGGAAAGGGCGTGGTGTACCCGTGAAGGAAGACGAACTGTGGGCGATGCGAAGTGATGCCCCCCGTCATGCGCCGCCGCCGGCCGAAGGGGCCTCGACACCGAAGGTTGCCATCAACTGGGCGAGCGTGACGTAATAGCCCACCAGGGTCACGAGCTCCGCGGCCCCCGTGGCGCCGAGTTCATCCACCAACCGTTCGGCCACCGGCCTCGGCACGGGCACCCCGAGGGCGAGCAGTTCAGCCACCTCGACCACCACTGCGTCGCGCGTGCCGGCAGCCACCCAGGTGCCGTCGATGAGGTCGGCCACCTCGCCGTCGTCGAAACCCATTGCCCGGGCCACGCGCTCGTGCGCCCACAGTTCGTACGACGACTGACGCACGCGGCCCACCGTGATGATGGCGATCTCCCGCACCCGCCCGTCGAGCGACGAACCGAATCGGATGGCCTCGCCCAGCGCACCGAGGGCCGAACCCACCTCCGCCATGTGCAGCATCAACCCGAACGGACCGTTCAACGAGCCGTCGGCGTACGTCATGGCGAAGGCGCCATTCGCCCGCGGTCCTCCCACAAGCCGTTCGCGGAGCTCCCGTTGGCGCTCATCGAGGTGCTCGGGAGCCAGCCGCGGCAACAGTTCGTGCGTCACGCCCAGAGTTTCGCAGCCCGCATCCGACAGGTCGCACACCGCCGATCGGCAGCGAGCAGGTCGGTACAGTTCGGGCATGGTCGACCTGCGCACCGACACCGCCTCCAGCGTGTGCGCGGCCATCCGGCGAGGCGAGGTGTCGAGCCGCGAGGTGCTGGCCGCACAGATCGAGCGCATCGAGCGGTGGAACCCGACCGTGAACGCGGCGGTGGCACTCGACCTCGAACGCGCTCAGGATCGCGCCCGCGCCGCTGATGCAGCGCTGGCACGTGGCGACGAAGTGGGCCCCCTGCACGGCCTGCCCATCACGGTGAAGGACTCGTTCGAAACCGCGGGCATCGTCACCACGAGCGGCGCACCCGAGTACCGCCACCACCTCGCAGCGCGCGATGCCGACGCGGTGGCCGCACTCGCTCGGGCCGGCGCCATCGTGTTCGGAAAGACCAACGTGCCTCTGCTGACCGGCGACTGGCAGGCGTACAACGAGGTGTACGGCCGCACCCTCAACCCGTGGAACACCGGCCGCACACCAGGTGGATCGTCGGGAGGTTCGGCCGTGGCGGTGGCCACCGGCATGTCGACGCTCGAACTGGGCAGCGACCTCGGCGGCAGCATCCGCATCCCCGCTCACTTCTGCGGCGTCCACGGCCACAAACCCACCCAGGGGCTCGTGCCCACGCGCGGCCATGTTCCAGGCCCGCCGGGCACGCTGGCACCGGGCGACCTCAGCGTGGTCGGGCCGCTCGGCCGCAGTGCCCACGACCTCGCGATGGCGCTCGATGCACTGGTGGCCAACGGCTTCGACACAGGTCCCGGTTCACTGCCCGGAGCCCCGCCGCATGCGCGTACGCGACCGCGAGTGGCGCTGGCACTCGACGACCCGTTCAGCCGGCCGAGCAGATCGGTGCTGGCCGTGCTCGAGCGAGCCGCACGGCAACTCGAGGATGCAGGCGCCGAGGTGATCGAACTGCCACTGCCGACACTCGCCGATGGGCACGACCTCTACGTCCAGTTGCTGAACGCAGTGATCGGTGCCGAACTCGACGACGACACGTTCTCCGGCTACCGCGCCGCGCTGTCGGACCCCACGAGCCCACTGCACGAGCGTGCCCGCGACTACGTGACCCACCACCGCGACTGGGTGCACGCCGACGAGCAACGTCACCGTCTGCGCGCCCGCTGGCACGACGAGGTGTTCACACGGGTCGACGTCGTCGTGGCTCCCTGCACGGCAGTGACGGCACTTCCCCCCGACGAGCACACACCCTTCCGCGAACGCACCGTCACCGTCGATGGCGACGTGCGTTCCTACCGCCACACCATGCTGGCGTGGTCGGGGTACGCCACGCTGCCGGGCCTGCCGGCCACCGCCGTGCCGGTGGGCATCGCCGACGACGGCCTGCCCGTGGGCGTGCAACTGATCGGCGATCGGTGGGCCGACCGCACCTGCCTCGCCGTGGCAGCGCTGCTCGACGACGCCGTCGGCGGATTCGTGCCGCCACCCGAAACCGACTGACTCAGGGCATCGGGCTCGGCACGGCATCGGCGCGCAGCAGCGCATCGGTGCCACCGTCGGCGAACAGCACCGACCCACACATGAAGCGTGCATGCGGACCGAGCACGAACTCCACCAGCGCGGCGATCTCATCCGGCTGCGCGGTGCGACCGACCGGAACGGGGAACAGGTCGACGAACTTTCCGATGGTCGGGTCGGCACGGGTGGTGGTGAGCAACGGGGTCTCCACCGCACCGGGTGCCACCACGTTCAGCGTCACGCCGGCACCCGCCCACTCGGGCCCGGTGGCGTTGCGTCGCGCCCATCGGGCGATGGCGGTCTTCGTGGCCGGGTACACGGCGAGCGCACCGGCCGCGTCGGCAGCGGCACACGCCAGCGGCTCGTCACCGGCGAGACATGCGTCGACGACATCCATCGGCACCCCCGGCTGACACGTGGTGGAGTTCGAGCTGATGGCCACCGCCGCAGCACGATGGCCAGCGGCGAGCAACGGTCGGAGCCCGGCGAGCAGCGCGATGGAGCCGAAGTAGTTGATCGACACAACCCGAGCACCAGGTGCACCGGGCAGCCCAGGAATGCCCGCACAGGTGGCGAGGCCGCCGATGGCACCGTTCGCTCTGCTGGTGACCTCGGCAATGGCGAACGCCCGACCCTCGACGGTGCCGAGGTCGGCCACCACCTCCGCATCGCGGATGTCGACACCGATGACGGTCTGCCCGTCGGCCTCCAATCGTGCCCGCAACGCGGCACCGATACCCGATGCCGAGCCTGAGATCACCACCGTTCTCGTGCGCGTCATGGGCGCACGGTAGCCGCGCAGGGTTGCGTCACACGGTGGGCGCGGCACCTGCTGCGCGGTCGGCGGCGATCTGCGCATCCATGCGCTCGAGCACCGGACCACGGAACTCCCTCACCGAGCCGATGTAGGCACCCCGGTGCAGCGTTGCCGCGAGTTCCGCGGCGCGCGCCAGCGCCACGTCGAGCACCTCTGCCGCCGGAGCGACCTCGTCGAGATAGCCCACCTCGGCAGCACCTGCACCATCGGTGACACGCGCGTTGATGATGGCCCGCTGCAGATGGCGCGGGCTGAGACGTTCGGTGGCGATGGTGGCAGCCCAGTGGGGCAGCACCATGCCGATGGCCACTTCGTTGAGTCCGATGCGGTGCGACGAGACACCATCGGGCTGGGTGCCGACACGCACGTCGCACCCCAGCAGCACGAGGGCCCCGGCTGCCAAGGCGTGTCCGGTGCAAGCCGCCACCACGGGTCGCGACAGGCCGTAGAGACGGCGCACCAGCGCACCGCCGTCGGCGACCATCGACACGATGGCCGGAAGGTCGCCACTGCGCATCACGCCGAGGTCGAACCCACCCGAGAACACGCCCGGGCGGCCGTGCAGCACCACCGCACCGACCTCCGGATCGGCCTCGGCGGCATCGAGCACCTCATTGATGAGCACCATCGTCGAGGGCGACAGCACGTTCGCCTTGCCGTCGTCGAGATGGATCACCAGTACCTGGCCCACCTTCTCGCTGCGGACCCGATCGTTCGACTGCGTTGCCTCGCTCATGCGCCGACCCTATTGCAGCCCGGGCCAACGGGCGGCACTCCGTGAGGCACGGTTAGTGTCCGTTCTCGTGCCGCGCCGTCTCACCATCGCCAGCGTGAACGTGAACGGATTGCGCGCCGCCGCGAAGAACGGCATGGCGGGGTGGGTTGCGCAGCGCAGACCCGACATCATCACCATGCAGGAGGTGCGCGCTCCCGACGACCTCGTACCGGGCCTGGTGGAGGAATCGGCCGGTGCGGGCTGGCACGTGGTTCATGCGGAATGCGCAGCGAAGGGCCGGGCCGGCGTGGCCGTGGCCAGCCGGAGCCCCATCGCGGGCCATCGCATCGGGCTGCCGCACACCGCCGCGGCGCCGGGCTACGACGACTCGGGTCGGTGGATCGAGGCCGACCTCGCCACACCCGACGGCAACGGTCTCACCGTGGTGTCGTGCTACGTGCACACCGGCGATGCCGACGATGCCGCCCGCATGAGCGAGAAGCTGGCGTTCCTCGATGCAGTGACCGGCCGGCTCCAAGCGCTGCGCAACGACGGCCGACACGTGCTGCTCACCGGCGACCTCAACGTGGGGCACCGCGAACTCGACATCAAGAACTGGAAGGGCAACGTCGGCAAGGCGGGCTTCCATCCCGACGAGCGCGCACGGTTCGATCGGCTCATCCACGAACTCGGCTGGGTCGACGTGGGTCGTCGTCTCACCGGCGACGTGCCGGGGCCCTACTCGTGGTGGTCGTGGCGCGGCAAGGCATTCGACGTCGACTCGGGTTGGCGCATCGATTACCACATCGCCTCGCCGGAGCTCGGCGCGCGGGCACGCACGCACACGGTCGATCGGGCAGCCACCTATGCGGAGCGGTGGAGCGACCACGCACCCGTGGTGGTCGAGTACCGCTGGTGACGGGCCACGGTCGAGGCAGTCACAACTCGCCGCGGTCGAGCAGCTCCAACACCTCGGCGGCACGACGACGCACCGCAGGAAGGTCGGACAGTTGCCGCATGCCAGCGAGGGGTCGAGCCATTCGATGGTTGCCCTTCAGACGCTGCTCGTTGCGCGCGAGGAAGTCCCAGTAGAGCGTCGTGAACGGGCAGGCATCGTCGCCCGTTCGACGTTTCGGGTCGAAGCGGCACCCGCGGCACGAGTCGCTCATCTTGCTGATGTACGCGCCGCCCGACGCATACGGCTTCGTCGCCATCATCCCACCGTCGGCGTGCAGGGCCATGCCGATCACGTTCGGCAACATCACCCACTCGGCACCGTCGACGAACGTGACCCGCATCCACTCGCTCATCTCCCACGGGTCGACACCAGCGGTCAGAGCAAGATTGCCGAACACCATCAGCCGCTCGATGTGATGCGTGTAGCCGTGATCGTGGAGGTGGCCCACGGCGTTCGACACGCATGCCATGCCCGTGGGCGCGGCACCGGTGAACGCGGGTGGCACCGGACGTGAGGCCTCGAGCCGGTTCATGCGCGCGTAGTCCGGCATCCACAGCCAGTAGACGCCCCACACGTACTCGCGCCACCCGATGACCTGCCGGATGAACCCTTCGGCCGAGGCGAGCGGCACGGTGCCACCACGGAACGCTGCCTCGGCAGCCTGCGCCACCTCCAGGGGATGCAGCAGACCGATGTTCATCGACGAGGCGAGCACCGAGTGCGCCAACTTCCATTCGGCCGCGAGCATGGCGTCCTCGTGCGGGCCGAAGTGCGGCAGTCCGGTGCGGACGAACTCGTCGAGCCGCACGAGCGCCTGCGCTCGGCTGACCGGCCACGTACCGTCGGGCTCGGCACCCACGAGGTCGGCGGGCAGACGCGCCAGCACCGAGCGGTCGATGTCGTCGAGTTCGAACCGCTGTACCCCGGGCCACGAGCGACCGTCGCGCGGTGGTGGCTCGCGGTTGTCGTGGTCGAAGTTCCACTGCCCACCCACCGGTTCGGGGCCCGCCGGGCCGGGCTCCATCAGCAGGCCGAGCCGCCGACGCTGCCACCTGTAGAAGTCCTCCATCGTGAGCCGGTTCCGGCCACTCGCCCACTCGGCGAAGTCGGCAGGATGGCACAGGAATCGGTCGTTGCGAACCAGTTGCACACCCCACCGAGCCATCCGTTCGCGGGTGTCCCACCGATGCGGCTCCATGGCCAGCACCTCGGACGGAGCGAAGGCTGCGCGGTGATCGACCAGTCCCCTGTGCAACGACGGGGCGTGACGATGGTCGACCTCGAAACCCTCGGCACGCAACTCGTGGGCGAAGTGCTCCATCGCCGACAGCACGAGGTGCACCCGCTGCCGGTGCCAGCGGGCCGACTCCACGAAGGCACGGCTCTCCACCAGCAACACCCGGCACTCGCCGGGCCTCCGGCCGCGGAGCGCACCGGAGTGACGATCGAGCTGGTCGCCCAGCACCCAGACGGTGGGGATCGTGGTGGTCACGGCAACATCACTAGCCGTCCCCTGCGATCGCTTCCACTCGTGATGGCACGAGCGAGCGGAGAGGGTGCGGCAGCGTTAGTTTCCGCCGATGCACCTCTCGACGGCCGCGGTCACGCTCCTGGTGGCCCACCTCTTCGCCACCACCGCCATGGTGGGGCTCATCTGGTTCGTGCAGATCGTGCACTACCCGCTGTTCACTGCCGTCGGTCGCGACGGTTTCGATCGATATGCGCAGCAGCACCAGCACCTCACGTCGTTCGTGGTGGGACCGTTCATGGCTGTCGAAGGCGTGACGGCGCTGTGGCTCTTCCTCGACCCGCCGACGGGCGTGAACCGATGGTTCGCATTCGTCGCGCTGGCCGTGCTCGGCGTGGTGCTCGGCAGCACCGTGCTGCTGCAGGTGCCACGGCATGCCGTGCTCGCCCACGGCTACGACGAGGCGAGGGCGCGCAGCCTCGTGCGCACCAACTGGATCCGCACGGTCGGATGGACCGCCCGAGGACTGACGGCCGCCGTGATGCTGGTGGTCGCTGTCACCCGCTGAGACAGTGCCCACACGCTGTCACCGCGGTCGACCCACCCACCACACGAGCAGTGGCCCGGGGAGGAACACGATCACCAGCGGACCCCACCAACTCAGTTCGAAGCGCACGGCCACCGTGAGCGCTACCAACACCAGCGGCACCGCTCCGAGCGCGAGACCCCAACGGACATTCCTCGACAGTCCGACCGATTTGGCTGCCAGCACCAAGCCCACGGCGAGCGCCACTCCTGCGCCGAGCACACCTCCGAACACGAACCCGGCGAGGGCGCCCCAATCGTTCCTGCCGACGAGCAACACCACCAGCGTTCCGAGCGCCCACGCCGCGAGCAGTTCACCCACCAGCGTCAGCACAGCGCGCCGCACCGCCCTCGTCTGTCGTCGGCCGCGCGAGGTCGCCATCACGACCTCAACGACTGCTGGCCGCAAGTTGGGCGATGCGCGCGATGTGCGAGGGATCCATGCCACAGCAACCGCCCACGAGCGTGGCGCCCGCCGCAAGCCATCCCTCCACGAAATGCCCGTACGACGGGGCGTCGAGGTCGTCTCGGAACTCGGCGAGGCCGGCGTTGGCCCGCACCTCGCCGGCATGCGCGGCGACGAACCGATTCGCGTAGCCACCGGTGCGCGCACGACCGGCCGCCAACGGCCCAGCGATGCCGAGCGCATGCGTGATGGTTTCGGCCTGACAGCAGTTGAACAGGACGGCCACGGCCCCGAGATCGAGTGCCACCCGCACGGCCTCATCGATCGGTTCACCCGACCGCAGCGTGCCCGGCTGGTAGTCGTCGAGCGTGTACGAGATCCACAGCGGAAGGTCGGACCCGGCGCGGTCGAGCGCCTCGCGCACCGTGCGCGCCTCGACGATGGAGCCGAGCGTTTCACCGAGCCACACATCGACGTGCGGCGCGAGGCCGGCCACCAACAGGTCGATGATGCCCGGCGCCTCTGCCGCAACGAACAGGTCGGGTCGATAACTCCCGAACAGCGGCGGCAGTGAGCCCGCCACCAGCACCGGGCGCCCTGCCGCATCGGCGGCCTGCCGAGCCAGCCGCCCCGACAGATCGGCCAGCTGGCGACCCTCCGCAGCGAAGCGCTCGTGCCCGATGTGGAACGGCACCAGCGCATAACTGTTGGTGGTCACCATTTCGGCGCCGGCTTCGATGAAGTTGGTGTGCGCCTGCACCACCCAGTCGGGCCCCTCCCACAGCGCCAACGCCGACCACTCCGGCTGACGGAACGGGGCGCCGATGCGCAGCAGTTCGCGCCCCATTCCCCCATCGAGCACCATCGGTCGGGAGGGGGCGGAGCCGGGGACAGCGTTCATCCCCCGATGTTGCCACGCCGTCACGTGCAGTACGGCCGCTTCTGTGTCACCGCACGGACGATTCGTCGCCCTCGGCCGTGATTCGAAATCGAACAAAAGAGAACTGGGCCGGCGGGGGCGGGACGGGCCGGACGGGGGGGCGGACGGGCGGGGGGCGGGCGCGGTTCGGTAGCGTGCTGCGCATGTCGATCGACCGGGCCGAACCCGACACCGTCACGCGGCACGGACTCACCGTTGCCACTGTCCTCGCCGACTTCGTGGAGCACGAGGTGCTGCCCGGTTCCGGCACCGACGCCGCGGCGTTCTGGGCAGGCCTCGCACGTCTCGCCGACCAGTACGCGCCCCGCAACCGCGAGTTGCTCGAGCACCGTCTCGTGCTGCAGGCGGCCATCGACGACTGGCACCGCCGGAACCGTGCGTTCGAACGCTCCGCCTATCGAACCTTCCTCGAGGACATCGGCTACCTCGCACCCACCGGCCCGGCGTTCGAGGTGAGCAGCACCGGCATCGACGTCGAGATCGCCACCACGGCCGGCCCCCAGTTGGTGGTTCCCATCAGCAACGCCCGCTACGCGCTGAACGCCGTGAACGCCCGCTGGGGTTCGCTCTACGACGCGCTCTACGGCACCGATGCACTCGGCGACCTGCCCGAGCCCGGGCCCTACCAACCCGCTCGCGGCGCCCGGGTGATCGCATGGGCGCGCCACTTCCTCGACGACGCCGTGCCGCTCGCCGGCGCGTCGCACGCCGATGCCACCGGCTACCGAGTGGTGGCGGGAGCGCTGCAGGTGACCACCACCGACGGCGTGGCGGGCCTGTCAGAGCCGACCTCGTTCGTGGGGTACACGGGCACGGCCGATGCACCCGACACCGTGATGCTGCGCCACCACGGCCTGCTGCTCGAGATCATCATCGACGCTGCGCACCCCGTGGGCGCCACCGATGCGGCACGCATCGCCGACGTGCGGCTCGAGTCGGCGGTGACCACCATCATGGATCTCGAGGACTCGGTGGCCGCAGTCGATGCCGACGACAAGGTGCAGGCTTACCGGAACTGGCTCGGCCTGCTGCGCGGCACCCTCACCGCCGAGGTCGCGAAGGGTGGCAGCGTCATCCACCGCGCCCCCAACGACGATCGAGTGGTCACGGCCCCGGATGGCACGGAGTTCGAGGTCCGCGCCCGATCGCTGATGCTGGTGCGCAACGTCGGCCACCTCATGACCACCCCCGCCGTGCTCGATGCCGACGGCCGCGAACTGCCCGAGGGAATCCTCGATGCGCTCGTCACCGTCGCGTGCGCGTTGCACGACCTGCGCGGCGAGGCCCGCGGCCGCAACTCGCGCACCGGCAGCGTGTACGTGGTGAAACCGAAGATGCACGGCCCCGACGAGGTGGCCTTCACCGACTCGCTGTTCGCCGAGGTCGAGCGCATTCTGGGCCTCGAGCCATCGACCGTGAAGATCGGCATCATGGACGAGGAACGTCGCACCACGCTGAACCTCGGCGAGTGCATCCGTGCCGCGCGCAGCCGCATCGCCTTCATCAACACCGGGTTCCTCGACCGCACGGGCGACGAGATCCACACCTCGATGCTGGCCGGTCCGATGCTCCGCAAGAACGACATGCGACAGGCCCCGTGGCTCGCGGCCTACGAGAACTGGAACGTCGACACCGGCATCGCCTGCGGTCTCCTCGGACGCGCCCAGATCGGCAAGGGCATGTGGGCCGCACCCGACCTGATGGGTTCGATGCTCGAGCAGAAGATCGGCCACCCGCGCGCCGGAGCGAGTTGCGCGTGGGTGCCGTCGCCCACCGCCGCCACCCTGCACGCCACGCACTATCACCGTGTCGACGTTGCGGCGCGACAGCGTGAACTCGCGGCTTCGCTCGCCACGAACGGGCCGCGGGCCGTGCTCGACGACCTGCTGCAGGTGCCGCTCGGCGATGCCACTGCGTGGACTGCCGACGACGTGCAGGCCGAACTCGACAACAACGCGCAGGGCATCCTCGGGTACGTGGTCCGCTGGGTCGACCAGGGCATCGGCTGCTCGAAGGTGCCCGACATCAACGACGTCGGCCTCATGGAAGACCGCGCCACCTGCCGCATCTCATCCCAGCACATCGCCAACTGGTTGCTGCACGGCGTCACCGACCGCACCCAGGTGCTGGCCACGATGCAGCGCATGGCAGCGGTGGTCGATGGCCAGAACGCCGACGACCCTGACTACACACCCATGGCACCGGCCCTCGACGGCACCGCCTTCCGCGCCGCGTGCGACCTCGTGTTCTCCGGAGTCGAACAGCCGTCCGGCTACACCGAACCGATCCTCCACTCCCGCCGCCAGGCACGAAAGGCAACATCATGACCGTCTCCACCGTGGCCCTCACACTCGATGATGCACGGGCCGTCATCCGCGGCGCATTCGACCACGCCGCTGCCAACGGGCTGAAGCCCCTGTGCGTGGCCGTACTCGACGCAGGTGGTCACCTCATCGCGTTCGAGCGCCAGGACGGGCTCGCCAACCGTCGCGTCGACATCGCCGTGGGCAAGGCGCACGGCGCCATCTCGGTGGGCGTCAACTCGCGCACCCTCGGCGTGATGGCCGTCGAGCGCCCACACTTCATGGCAGGCGTCGGCACCTCCATCGGTGGCTCGCTGGTGCCGGTGGCCGGTGGCGTGCTGGTGGTGCACGAGGGTCGCACCATCGGCGCCGTCGGCATCTCGGGCGACACCTCCGACAACGACGAGGCTGCCGCCGTGGCCGGCATCGTTGCCGCCGGGCTCACGCCGCTCGGCTGACGCAGGTGCAGCCACTGCCCCAACTGCGCCGTGTGGTGGGTGTCTACGACGCCGATCACACGCTCGTCGGCGAGGTCGCCTACTGGGTGGGCGCGCGGCTCGGACGCCGCCACTGCGCACTCTGCGACATCACCCACGGCCTGTTCACGCCCAAGCGCGACTGGACCGAGTGCCGCACCGGACTGCCCTACACGTTCGACACGTTCCATCGTGACGACCAACCCGACGCGGTGCGGGCCGCCTTGGCCGGTGCGGCACCGGCCGTGGTGGCCGAGTTCGACGACGGCTCGGTGATGCCACTGCTCGACGGCACCGCCCTCGACGCCTGCGCGGGCGATGTGCAGGCGCTCATCACCGCCGTCGACGCGGCCATCGAGCGCCTCACCCGCCCTGCCGCACGCTGAGCGCGCCGGTCAGAGCGCAGCGAGCAGACCCGCCAGGTCCTCCACTCGCTCGACACACTGCACGCCCATCGCGGCGAGCCCCGGCCGCGCATCGATGGGCAGGCCCTCACCCGTGTCCTGGTTGAGGATGCCCCCCATGAAGATGCGGCCGTCCCACTGCATCCGCTTCGCCGCATCGCTCAACCGCTCGCCGAGGGCCAGCGCGTTGCCGTTGTAGGTTCCCACGATGATGGCGTCGGCGTCCTCGTCGTTCGCCGCCTGCGCCACACCGTCGATGGAGGTGCCCGAGCTGAGCAACACCACCTCGGCACCAGCGCGCGGCAGTGCCCGCGCCAACGCGTCGCGAACGAGGTCGTGCACCTCGAGCACGGCCAGCACCACACGCTTTCCCTCGAGGCCACGCAGGGGGCCGTTGCCCGCCAGTTGATCGCTGAGGCGGCGCAGGTTCGCCGACTTCCACGGCTCGAGGCGCGCCACCTCGTCGGGCGCAGCGAGGTCCATCGCTGCCTCGAGGTCGCCCATCGACGTGCGGCGCATCGCCAGCATCACCCGCGCCGCATCGCGCACGTCGACCCCGTCGTCGGCGAACACGGCCAGCGCTCGGTCTCGCCACTGCCGAGCATGCTCGGCCACCATCGCCCCGACGCGTTCGAGCCGCGCCCAGTCGTACAGGTCGGGTGCCTTGCGCACCTCGTGCTCGAGCTCGTGGGCGAGCAGGTGGACCTCGATGATCTCGTCGGGACTCGGGATGCGTTCGGCCTCGCTGAGCGGCACCGGGTTCACCGCGTGCCCGGTGGGGCGACGCAACTGCAGGGCGATGTCACACATGATCTGCGCTGCCATGGTGGCGGTGTTGCGCGCCCGCGCGCCCACCCGCTGGTCGACCGTGTTGCCGTAGACCATCGAGCCGATGGAGTCGCGCCCGCGCAGGTCGTCGAGCGCGAAGTGCACCACGGCTCGGTGCTCCGGATTCTGGATGGTGTTTCCCCAGCAGTGCGCGAGGCGCGCCCCCAGCAGTTCCTCCACCACGTACATCTCGAGCGCCGCCCAGCCCACGTATCCACCGAAGTGCGAGGCCTGAGTTCCCGTGCCGTCCTCGAGGTTCGAATGGACCAGACCACCCTTGTGCCGCAGGGCGCCGATGGCGGCCACGGCACGAACCGTGGCCTCGGTGACCGCCTCGGCATCCGAGCCACCGATCGGCTCGTACGCGCTGTACTGGCCCATGTTGCCGATGGTGGTGACGCCGGCTGCCAGTGCTCGCCGCGTGTTCTGGAAGCCCGCCGGCATGCCGATCATGTAGTCGCCCACGTGCGGCTGGATGGGCACGGCCTGCGCCAGACGGGTCCATCCGTCGGCCTCGATGCGCGGGCCCGTTTCCTTCACCGTGAGGTGGCGCTCCTCCTCCGGCACGCCCATCGCCCGGTCGAATGCCAGACCGAATCGGTCGACGCGATAGCCGTGCTGGGCGAGGCCCGCGTGCACCGTGCGCAGCGCGTCCTCGGTGGCCTCCCACGTCGAGAGGCCGACATGCATGTGGTACATCACCTGGCCGGAGTCGCGGGAACGACGCTTGTGCTCGACCTCGTTGGTGGCGCCCACCGAACGGAGGAACGCCGACACCGGCACCTCCGCGGGCGCAGCAGCGCGACCTTCGGCGATGAGTTGCTCGGTGGGGATCATGTCGGTTCCTCCGAAGGGGCCGGGCTCATGTCAGCAGTTCCAGTATGCGCGTGGCACGGCGATCGATGTCGCTCAGCCCTAGGGGTTCCACGAGATCGGGAGCGAAGGGCGTGATGGCCTCCACTGCGGCATCGGTGAAATGCACCGTGCCGTCGGAGTCGACGTGGTCGATGCCATCGCCACGTGCTGCACGCCAGCAGTGCGCTTCGCACTCGGCGAGCGACACACCCGCAGGCAGGTCGAGCACTGCGCTGCCACCGTGGATCACCATCGGGAAGCCGCCCCACATGCCATTCGGCGCAGGCACCGACATCCGCAATGGCGACCCGCCAGGCAGCACGGCACGCAGCACCGGCAGCGCGGCCGCGGCGGCCAGCGCGTTGTACGCGTAACCGGGCGCGATGGGCGCGGTGAGGTACGGCAGGTCGTCGCGGCGCTCGAGTCGATCGCCGCGGGCCTCGTCGCCCACCCACACCATCGGCCGATCAGCGGGGTCGGCCGGGAGGCGAGACTGCACGACGTCGAACAACTGACCGTGCTGACCCACCAGTCGCAGCAGTGGCAGCGCGGCATCGGGCCCCATCTCGGCACGCAGCGCCGCACGGGCCCGTGTCTGCATGATGGCCACGTTGCCCACGCCCACCAACGGTGCCGGGCCCACCAGGGCTGCCAACGGATTGGTGACGTCGGGGAACGACAGGTTCACCACGGGCCCCGCCCATCCACTGGCGGCAACCGCGCGCATCGTCGACAGCAGCACCGGCAACTGCAGCGGCAGCCGCACCGCAAGGCCGGCACGCGCGAATGCCGCCGCGAGCGCATCGGTCCGACCCGCCATCGACCAAGGACTGCGCAGCGAGGCCGTGTGCAGCACCGCATCAGGGCCGGAGGCCTGCAGCACCGTGGTGAGCGCCGCAGTGTCGAGCGCGTCGGCCTCGTGGCTGTTCACCACGACGTCGTACCCACTTGTCAGCACGGCGGCGAGTTCGTGCACCGACGCCGACCGCGAGACGAGCGTGATCTTTCGCACGTCACCGGCCGCCACCAGCGGGTGCAGCACTCGCTCGGTCATGTCACCGGCGCCCACCACGAACAGATGGCTCATCGCGTCACCTGCCGGGCGTGCACCGACTCGGTGCTCGTGTAGTCGCGGATGACCTTCATCGGAATGTGCGACTCGATCTGCGCGATCTCGCGCAACTGCGCCAGCTCGTTCTGGTAGAGCCGCTCGTAGCTCTCGAGGTCGCGGGTCTCGACGGTGATGAGGTAATCGGGTCGTCCGAACATGCGACGCAGGTCGACCACACCGTCCATGGCGAGCGCGAGTCGCTCGAACTCGTGCACGGCGTTGGGAGCGTTCGAGGTGAGATTGGCAAACAGCGTGACGCTGAGCCCGCGCTCGATGGCGTCGGGGTCGACGATGGCCGCGAACCGCCGAATCACACCCTGCTCCACCAGTCGCTTGACGCGCTGCAGGCACGGCGACGGGCTGAGGCCGACGCGATCGGCGAGTTCGAGGTTGGTGAGGCGGCCGTCGAGCTGCAGTTCGGCGACGATGCGGCGGTCGATGTCGTCCACGGCATCAGATGCTACGTCCAAGAGTAGATGCAGCACAAGATGCCGCCCAGAGCAGGGTTCCGCAGGATGTTCGGCAACACCTGCGCGCGGAATCGGTCTATTCTGCCGACATGCTCGAGGTGGGGGCCGACGACAAGTACACCGCACGCAGCGGTGCGGTGGTGATGACCGGGGTGCAGGCCCTCGTGCGCCTGCCGTTCGACCAGCACCGCCGCGACGCAGCGGCCGGCCTGCACACCGCCACCCTGGTCACCGGCTACCGCGGCTCACCCCTCGGCGGCCTCGATTTGGCCTTCGCCCGAGCCGGGGCACTGACCGCCGAGCACCACGTGCACTTCCTCAACGGGGTGAACGAAGACCTTGCGGCGACCGCCATCTACGGGTCGCAGTTGGCCCACACCCTGCCGAACCCGAAGTACGACGGCGTGCTGGGCATGTGGTACGGCAAGGGCCCGGGCGTCGACCGATCGGGCGATGCGTTCCGTCACGCCAACATCGCCGGCATCGGCCGCAACGGTGGCGTACTGGCCGTGGCCGGCGACGACCCATCGGCGAAGTCGTCGACCGTGCCCTCGGCCTCGGAGTTCGCCCTGCTCGACGCGCAGATGCCGATCCTCTACCCGAGTTCGGTGCAGGAGGTGCTCGAGTACGGCCTCCACGGCTTCGCGATGTCGCGGCTGTGCGGGGCGTGGGTGAGCCTGAAGATCGTCACCAACGTGGCCGACGCCTATTCCACTGTCACCATCCGACCCGACCTGCAGATCGTGCGGCCGCGCCTCGAACTCGACGGACGGCCGTGGGCACCCACGCAGAACCCCGTGCTGGTGGCTCCCGGCAGCATCGCCTCCGAACGAGAACTCGGCGACGAGCGCATGTGGGCGGCCAGGGAGTTCATTGCCGCCAACCCCTTGAACGTGATGGTCGTGGACCCCGCCGATGCCTGGCTGGGCATCGTCAGTGCGGGCAAGGCCTACCGCGACCTGCGCGACGCGCTCGACGCGCTCGGCCTCGATGACAGCGCTCTGGGCGCACTGGGCGTGCGACTCCTGAAACTCGGTGCCATCCACCCACTCGAACCGGGTGTGGTGCGGCACTTCGCTCGCGGGCTGCGCGAGGTGCTGGTGGTGGAGGAGAAGCGAGCCTTCATCGAACTCTTCCTGCGCGACCTGCTGTACGGCACCGCCGACGCGCCGCGCATCGTCGGCAAGCGCGATGAACACGGCGCGGCGATGCTCCCGGCACACGGCGAACTCGACGCCGCCACCGTCGCCCGTGTGCTGCGCGCCCGCCTGCTGCAGCGCGTGTCGCCCGAGCGGCTCGCGCCCGAACGCAGCACCGGCCCGCGACGGCTGATTCCGCTCACCGCCGGCGACGCCCGCACGCCGTACTTCTGCTCGGGCTGTCCGCACAACCGTTCCACCGTGGTGCCCGACGGGTCGATCGCCCACGGTTCCGTGGGCTGCAGCACGATGGCCATCTGGATGGACCGCGGCAACGAGAACATCGTGCAGATGGGCGGCGAGGGCATCCAGTGGGTGGGCGCGGCGCCGTTCACCAACACGCCGCACCTGTTCCAGAACATGGGCGACGGCACGTTCCT
>CAZQPJ010000001.1:0-45334 GCA_964595105.1 uncultured Bifidobacterium sp. | reverse complement strand
CCTCTACGGCCCGAACGACAACTTCGACCTCACCAGCAGCCATGTGCTGCCGGCGTTGATCCGCAAGTTCCACGAAGCGAAGCTGGCCGGCGCGCCGTCGGTGGAGATCTGGGGCACAGGTAGCCCGATGCGCGAATTCCTGCACGTCGACGACCTTGCCGACGCATGCGTGCACCTGATGGAGCACTACGAGGGTGACATGCACGTGAACGTGGGCACCGGGGTCGACCTTCCGATCCGTGAGTTGGCGGAGAAGATCCGTGACGTCGTGTACCCGCAGGCCGAGCTGCGCTTCGACACCAGCAAGCCAGACGGCACGCCGCGCAAGGTGCTGAACGTCGACCGCCTCACCGCCACCGGCTGGACGGCACGCATTGACCTCGACACCGGAATCCGCACCACCTACGACTGGTTCCTGCAGCAACAGGCCAGCGGCACCGGGCTTCGCGGCATCAACTGATCCGGCCGCAGTCGGAGAGCGGCCGTCAGCCAGCAGCTCGCAGCGTTGCCACCAGCCACGGCACGAGGGTCGTCGCCAGATGCATTGCACCCGCTTTCGACAGGTGTGTTCGGTCGCGGAACAGCACCTCACCCTCGCTGACCGCGTGACAGACATCGTCGTCACACAATGCGTCGAACGGGTCCCACGTGGCCACCGGAACCCCTGACTGAAGGACGGCCTTCGTTTCCGCATCCATCACGGGCTGCCGGTCCCGTCGGGCCTCGTCGGTGGCGATGTCGCACCCGGACGTTCCCTTTCGAATGACGCACTGGGCGACGGGCTGGGAGAAGTGAGGCACGTCGTGCATCAATACGACAGGTGTGCCATCCGATTCGATGCGAGCCAGCGTGTCACCCAGCGCGGTGGCCCAGCGGTCGAGGGCCTGTTGGCTCGCCTCCCCGATGATGCCGGATGATCGGTTCGTGGTGACGATGCCGCCGATGTGCGCAGCCTGGTGGTGCAGAAGTGCGGCGGCGTGGGTGTTCTCCCGTTCGCATGCCGCGTCGAGGCGGCGGTCACCCTCGGGCGGTTGGTAGCCGACGATGAAGGGGCAGCCGGGCGTCCAGATGACGTCGAGCCCCCAGCCGAGCTCGCGCGCGGCGAGCTGCATCGCAGGAGTCAGCCCGAAGGCGTGTGAGTCACCGATGAGTACGAGGCGAGTGGGGCGCTCTGCGTCGAAGGTGCAGTCGACCACTCCGACGCCGTCGGCCGTCGTGGCGCCGCGGTTGGGGCACGTGTCCCACGCACGCCTGTTCTCGGCCAGCGCCGCAGCCTGTGAGGGCGTGAGATCGAGCATCGAAGCGGCGGCGGTGTCGCGCAACACGAGTGCACCAGTGGCGCCGAGCACGCCGATGATCGCGAGCCCCGACAGAAGCGCTCGCGACGTCGTGCGTGTCCACAGGGTTCGGCCCTCCCTCCACGGCTGCTCGATCCAGCGGTGAAGGCCGCAGGCGGCGACGAACGCCGCCAGTGCGATTCCCAGGTCGCGCGGAACGGAGTGACTGAACGTGACCGTGCGAACGAAGACGAGCAGCGGCCAATGCAACAGGTACCACGAGTAGCTCCGCTTGCCGATGAACACGAGCGCCCGACTCGACATCGCGCCGTTCACGGCGTGCACGTTCGGGGCCCGACCGGAGAGGAGAAGGGCCACCGTACCGATCACCGAGGGAAGCGCTCCCCACCCGGGGAACCAGCGTGCCGAGTAGGCGAATGGCACGGGTGCCAGCACCAGCAGCAGTCCGGCGAAGCCCAGCGAGCGGTTCGCCCCGCGGGTTGCCGCCGACAACCGAGAACCGGCGATGGCCACGGCTGCCCCAGCGGCAAGTTCCCACAGTCGGGTCGGCATCAGGTAGAACGCGGCCGACCGGTCGGGCAGTGCCACCGCGGCGCCGAACGACCCGACTGCCAGCGCTGCAAGGCCGCATGTCGCCAACAGCCTCGAGGCGCCACCACGGCGACCCAACCGCCACGCCACCAGCAACACCACCGGCCACACGAGATAGAACTGCTCCTCCACGGCCAGCGACCAGGTGTGCAACAACGGCAGGGTGTCGGCCGTGGCGCCGAAGTAGCCACCGGTCTTCAGCCAGAAGAAGACATTCGAGACGAAGCCGGCAGCACCGACGACGCTCTGCGACAGCCACCGGAGGTCCGGGTCGGGCGGCAGCACCACCATGCCGACAACCAACGCCAGCAGGGCCGTGACGGCAAGGGCCGGCAACAGCCGACGGGCACGGCGGGCGTAGAACACCCGCCAGTCGATGCGACCCGTGGCTCGGAGTTCGCTCCACAGGATCGAGGTGATGAGGTATCCGCTGAGCACGAAGAAGACATCGACGCCCGTGAACCCTCCCGCGAAACCCGGCACACCGACGTGGTAGGCCACCACGGTGAGAATCGCCACTGCGCGCAAGCCGTCGACATCGGCGCGGTAGGAGGTCACGGTTTCGACGTTACTTGCTGGGGTTTAGCTGCCCAGGCTGAGGAGGAAGTCGGCTGCCCGTGCACACTCGGTACTGATGGTGGCGAAGGCCGTCGTCCACTCATCGGGTGGCCCTCCGGTGGGGTCGAACACTTCCGGGACGTCGGCCTGCAGGTATGCGCCACCGCGTGGCCGGCCGTCGTTCAGCACTGCAAGTGCGGCGTCGAGACTGGCGAACCGGGCGGTACCCAGAGATCCGAGCCGTTGGCAGAACTCCGGCAGCGTGAAGATGCGCTGGAAGTTGCCGCCTTCCTCCGCCACCAGCCGCACCACATGCTGGCGCTCGGCGGTGAGCACCAGGTCGGCCGGGGCGACGAGCGCTTTGGTGGCGAGGCGGCTGCTGTGCCGCCGGCTGTCGACACCGGTACGGAACAGAAGATCGACGGTCTCGGGTGTGGGCGGCATGTTCGGCGGGCCGAAACCGGCCGACTCGACCTCGGCTTCCACCCCGGCGTGGTGGAAGCGCTGCCACAGCAGACCGGCCATCAACACCGACCGCGTGCGGTTGTGGGTGCACACGGTGAGCAGTCGCATGGGCCGAGCGTAGTGGCAGGATTGGATCGTGAACGGTGTGGACCGCGGTGCGACATTCATGCGAACTCCACGCATGGTCTGGCGTCTCTACGGGCACTCGGTGCTCACACAGGCGATCGATGGGAATCCCGACGACGCGAGTTCCGAACTCACCGGGTGGGCTGCACTGGTGTGGGTGGCGCTCGACGAACCGGCGACGCTCGACGACCTGTGCGGCCGGCTGGATGCCGTGCCTGCCGATGTGGTGTCTGCGCTCGACTCGCTGCTGGCGAGCGGCCACGTGCAGTTGGGTTGACGCGTCGCGACGTCGATCGACCGGTTTAGTGTGGCGCTAGCGGAGGAGGTGCGGCACGTGGCTCGTGTGGTGGTGGTCGGCGCATCCGGCCACGGCAGGAAAGTGGCCGACGCACTCGTGCAGTCGGGCCACACCGTGGTGGGGTTCATCGACACGAACAAGGCAGCGGGAACCGCGGTCGACCAGTGGGAAGTTCTCGGTACCGAACTCGAGCTGTCTGCGCTCGTCGGCGCCCATTCCCTCGATGGCGTGGTGATGGGCATCGGTGACAACGCAGTACGAGTGGCCGTCGCCGCTCGTGTGTCGTCGGCGGCACCGGGCCTTCGCTTCATCAGCGTGGTGCACCCCACAGCATTCGTCGCATCCGGCGCCGAACTCGCCGACGGCGCAGTGGTGATGCCGGGTGCCCTGGTGAGCGTCGGCTGTCGCGTTGGTGCACATGCCCTCGTCGACAGTGGTGCGAGCCTCGACCACGACAGCAGTCTGGATGACGGCGCCAGCCTTGCCCCGGGCGCAACGGTGGGGGGGAACACGTCGATCGGAACCTGCACTGCCGTCGGCATCGGGGCGACCGTCATCCACGGCCGCACCATCGGTGCGCACACGGTGGTGGGTGCCGGCGCAGTGGTGGTGCGCGACCTTCCCGGTCACGTCGTGGCCTACGGCGTGCCCGCAACGGTGGCGCGGCAACGCGACGAGGGCGAGCGCTACCTCTAGAGAATCAGGCGGTACGGGTGCGGCGGCGGCGAACCATTGCCACGCCGACCAGCACGAGGCCCACACCGACGATGGCCGCTGCCGTACGGACGAGCGAGCCAGAGTCCGCACCACTGGTGGGCAGCGGTGCCTCGGACGCCACCTCGAAGTCGGTGTCGACCGTGGTGGTGCCTCCTCCGCCGCAGGTGTTCGGGGCGGAGGCCACCACGGTGTAGGTGCCGGTGGTGTTGGGTGCGGCGAACGTGAGTGACGCCACGCCGGAACTGTTGGCGCTGGCAGTGCCGAGCACGCTGCCGCCCGGGTTGAGCGTGAAAGTGACCATGACGCCGGGGCAGAAGCCGCTCACCGTGACGGTCTGATTGCCGCCGGGCGGAACCGAGCCACTCTCGACCTCGATGGCAGGCGGCCGGGGAGGATACGGGCTGACCGTGGTGGGAGTCGCGGACGCCATGGGCGCAGCCATGAGGAATGCGAACAGCGATACCAGTAGTGCGACGACGGATTTCCGCATGTTGACCTACCTCCGGAGTGGCCGAACGGTAGCACGACGTGCCCACACTGAAAGGGACACACGGCCGGAAAGCCCCGATGTAGAGGCGTTCGTGTCGTAATGTCGAGGCGTGGTGAAGCCCTGATGATGAGCGCTCGTCGAGTCCGACGGCAGCGACTGGTGCAGCGATACCTGCCGGTGATCCACATGACCGTCGACGCGTTCATCTGGGCCGTCTCGGTGCCCATCACTACGCTCCTCCGCTTCGACTTCGACCTCGACAGGCTCGTCCGCAAGGGAATCCCACTGGCCATGGTGGTGGCCGTGGTCTGTCAGGTGCTGTTCGGGGTGGCATCGGGCCTCTACCGCCGCAGGTTCCGGTACGGCACCTTCGACGAACTGCGTGTGCTTGCCCTCACGGTGATCGCCACCGGCGTGGTGCTGACTGTCACCTATTGGCTGGCGAACAGCATTCGCCTGCCGCGGTCGGTTCCACCGTTGGCCACGGCCATCACGCTGGCAGGAACCGTGGCGCTGCGCAGCATGTGGCGCCTCTGGAAGGAACGGAAGAGCCGCCCCAGCCTGGCCGAACCGCTGGTGGTGCTCGGTGCCGGCAGCGCCGCAGCGCAGGTGGTGCACAGCATGCGCACCGACCCGCAGAGCCAATATCTGCCGGTGGCGTTGCTCGACGACGACCCGCACCGGCGCAATCTCACCCTGCACGGCGTGAAAGTGATGGGCACCCTTGCCGACCTCGCCGACATGGTGAACACCACCAACGCCACCGCCGTGCTGCTGGCCATACCGTCGGCGTCGCCGTCGTTGAAGCGTCGGGTGGCAGCGGAAGCACAGGAACTGGGCGTGCCCCTGCTGGTGCTGCCGCCGCCCGAGCAACTGTTCGGTCAGGCGACGTCGCGCGACATCCATCCGGTACGCGACACCGACCTGCTCGGCCGCGACACGGCCGACATCGACACCGGTGCCGTGGCGCAGTACATCACCGGCAAGCGCGTGCTGGTGACGGGCGCCGGAGGCTCCATCGGCAGCGAACTCTGCCGGCAGTTGCACCGCTACCACCCCGAGAAGGTCTACATGCTCGACCGCGACGAAAGCGGTCTGCACTCGGTGCAACTCAGCATCGACGGCATGGGCATGCTCGACGACCACGGTCTCGTGCTTGCCGACATCCGCGACCCGCAACGGCTCGACGAGGTGTTCACCCACGTGCGGCCCCACGTGGTGTTCCACGCCGCAGCGCTGAAGCACCTCACGCTGCTGCAGGCTGCGCCCGAGGAGGCATGGAAGACGAACGTGCTCGGCACCAACAACGTGCTCGAGGCAGCGTTGGCCCACGGTGTGGAGCGGATGGTGAACATCAGCACCGACAAGGCCGCGAACCCCACCAGCGTGCTCGGTTACTCGAAGCGCCTCACCGAAGGGCTCACGTCGCACGCCGCGACGCGAAGCGGCGGTGCCTACGTGTCGGTGCGGTTCGGCAACGTGCTCGGTTCGCGGGGCTCTGTGCTCACGGCCTTCGCCGCTCAATCAGCTGCCGGCGGGCCGCTGTCGGTGACCCATCCGGAGGTCACCCGTTACTTCATGACGGTCGAGGAAGCGGTGCGCCTCACCATCTTCGCGGGGGCCATCGGCCGGTCGGGCGAGGTGCTGGTGCTCGACATGGGCGAGCCCGTGCGCATCGCTGACGTGGCGAAGCGTTTTGCCGAGCAGCACACGCCACCGCTGCGCATCCAGTTCACGGGCCTTCGGCCGGGCGAGAAGTTGCACGAGGAACTGCTGGCCACCGACGAGGCCGACGATCGGCCGATCCACCCGCTCATCAGCCATGTGCCCGTCACGCCGATGCGACTGGTGGACGCCCCGGCCATGCTGGCGGCCTGGGGGCTCAACTGGTTGGTCGACGATCCGGCTACCGAGTGGAGCAGACAACAGTGAGTCCTCGACGTGTGGTGGTGGTGGGTCAGGGATACGTGGGGCTACCGCTGGCCATGCGCGCCGTGGAGGTGGGGTACGACGTCATCGGCTTCGACCTCGACGAGCGCAAGGTCGACGGCTTGACCGCTGGTCGCACTCACATCGACGACATCACCGACCACGACGTGTCGTCGGCGCTCGCCACCGGGCGCTACCGGGCCACCGCCGACGCTGCCCTGGTTGCGGAATTCGACGTTGCCGTCATCACCGTGCCCACCCCGCTGCGCGAGGGCGTGCCCGACCTCTCGTTCATCGAGTCGGCAGGGGCGATGTTGGCGCCTCACGTTCGGCCCGGCTGCACGGTGGTGCTCGAGAGCACCACCTACCCCGGCACCACCGACGAGATACTCGCCCCCATTCTGGAAGCGGGCTCGGGCTTGCGGGCCGGTGCCGATTTCCATCTCGGCTTCTCACCCGAACGGATCGACCCCGGCAACGCCACCTGGACCTTCGAGGTGACACCGAAGGTGGTGTCGGGCATCGACGCCGAGTCGCTTGCCGCGGTGAAGGGCTTCTACGACGACCTCGTCGACCGCACGGTGCCGGTCAGTGGCACGCGGGAGGCCGAGCTCACCAAGTTGCTCGAGAACACGTTCCGCCACGTGAACATCGCCCTCGTGAACGAACTCGCCATCCACTCGAACTCGCTCGGCATCGACATCTGGGAAGTGGTGCGCGCTGCCTCCACGAAGCCGTTCGGGTTCATGCCGTTCTACCCGGGACCGGGCGTGGGTGGGCACTGTCTTCCCATCGACCCGTCGTACCTCAGCTGGAAGATCAAGCAGCAGATCGACGGCACGTCGCGTTTCGTCGACATCGCCAACGACATCAACGACCACATGCCCGGTTACGTGGCGCACCGCGTGATGCTGGGCCTGAACGAGCGTGGCAAGCCGATGAAGGGCTCGCGCGTGCTGGTGCTGGGCCTCGCCTACAAGAAGAACTCCAACGATGCCCGCGAGACTCCGGCCGTCGACGTGGTGGCAGCGCTCGACAAGCTCGGCGCCGACGTGCACGTGCACGATGCCCACGTGGGCGCTCACCCCATCGACACCGAGGTGAAGCGCGTCGACCTGACCGTCGACGAGGTGCGCGCCGCCGATGCCGTGGTGCTGGTGACCGACCACGACGACCTCGACTACGACCTCGTGAGCACTCACGCCGGCTACGTGTTCGACGCCCGCCACCGCCTCAGCGGACCGAACGTCGAGGTGCTGTAGGCCCCAGCGGTCTACGCGCGGCGCGCCGCCTCCAGGACGTCGATCCACTGCGCAGCCACGACGCCGATCTCGAACCTTTCGAGGCAATGTCGGCGCGCGGCTTCACCCATGCGGCGACGTTCTGCGGGGTTGTCGCGAAGCCTGATGAGCGCAGCGCGGAGCGCCTCACCGTCGTCGATCGGCACCATGACACCCGTGGTTCCATCGAGCACGATCTCACCGATGGATCCAACGGGTGTGGCAATCGATGGCACCCCGCACAGGCCTGCTTCGATGAGCGTGGCCGGCATGCTGTCGCCTCCGCGGCTTGGCAGCACGTTCACATCGGCGGCCGCATATGCAGCCCGAGCATCATCGAGGACTCCGAGGAACGCAACAGCCACTCCGAGTTCTGCGGCGAGAGAGCGCAGCTTCGGTTCGTCTGGCCCTCCGCCCGCGATGGCAAGTTGAGTTCCCTCGCACTCGCCCACGGCCCGGATTGCATGATCCGCACCCTTCTCGGGAACGAGAGCACCGATGTAGAGAGCAACGAAGGCATCAGGCGCCAGCCCGAGAGCGCGCCGCGCTGCTGCACGCTCCGGTGTGTCGGGTGCGTCGAAGGACCCGCCCGGCACACCGTTGGGTACGACGGTGATTCGAGTACGAGGCAGCCACAGGTGCGATTCGAGCGCCTCGGCGGCGTCGTTGGAGAGCGCCACGATGTGGCGGGCACGTCGAAGGTAGACCGCGACCCGGAGCCGCCGGGGCCAGCTCGCTGCCCAGAAGCGGCTATCGCTGATCTGGCGGTAGACGAAAGGGCGGAGCGTCAACGCGCACGCCAGACCGGTGGCCGAGCCGTGCGCGATCGTGATGTCGGTCTCACCCATGCAGCGGCGAAGAGCCCTGATGGTCGACAATGAGCGTCGACGACGGCCCAACACCGGTACGTCGAGAGGCCGCTGGTTCGAACCGGGCGCCAACGCCACCGTGGTGACCGCATGACCAGCGGCGGTGAGGGCCTCACCCAGGTCGGTGGCGAACACCTGAGCGCCACGCCGATCGGTATCGGTGATCACCTGGAGGATCCTCACGACCCCCAACCTATGGGGTGGGCCCGTCGGCTCAGCGGCATCACTTCGGTGCTGTCGTCACGACCCCTACGATTCGCACCGAGGAGGCAGTAGGTGGGTCGACAGCGTCGAACGAGTGACGTCCGCAGGATGGTGCATCTGTTCGACGGTCGTCGGGCGCGCCTCGTGGGCCTCATCCTGTCGAACCTCGCCGGAGGACTGCTCGAGGCGGGCTTCCTCGTGGTGATCACCCGTCTTGCGTTCGCTATCACCGACGGACGCGACCGCGTGGGTGTGCTCGCCGGGGTTCGTGTCGAACTGAAGTGGGCATTGGTCATCGCAGCAGTGATGGTGGTGGCGCGGTTCGGGTGCGCCGCTGCGGCCGCGCGCCAGTCGTCGAACCTCACCTACGACATCACCCTGCAGAGCCGCCTCACGTTGGCGAAGGCGTACCTCGGGGCGACCTGGAAGGTGCAGCACGGCGACCGGGTGGGCCGGTTGCAGGAACTGCTCACCACGTTCACCCAACGCGTCTCCGACCTCTCGCAGTCGATCACCCAATGGCTCGGTGCGCTGCTGAGCCTGTTCACACTGCTTGCAACTGCCGTGGCGGTCGACCCTGTGGCGTCGATCGCCGTCATCGCAGCAGTGGGAGTGCTGAGTTCGGTGCTGCGACCCATTCGAGGTGCTTTGCGCCGGCAGGCGAAACGCACGGTTGCCTCGGGCATGGAGTTCGCGACCTTCCTCGGCGAGTACTCCCAAGCCGCAGTCGACCTCCACGTCTTCCACGTACAGGGCGCAGTGGAGGCGAGTGTTCGGGAGGAGACGTTGGTGAACGCCGCACAGAACCGTCGTCTCTACTTCCTTCGTGCGCTCAACCCTGCCGCGTACAGCGCACTTGCCTATGCAGCAGTGCTGATCGCCCTGTGGGCGACCTCGTCGGTCGAGTCGGTCGCTCTCGCATCGGTGGGCCCGGTGATGCTGGTGATGCTGCGCTCGCTGACGTATGGCCAAGCGTTGCAGGGGGCATCGGGCGGCATCCTGTCGACCTTTCCCTTCCTCGAGGCACTCGACGCCGAACTCGAACGGCTTCAGGCCAACCAGATCATCGATGGAGGCGCTCCCATCGGCGCACTCGGGTCGCTGTCGTTCGATCAGGTGTCGTTCGGTTACCAGGACGGCCGACCGGTGCTGACCGATCTCAGTTTCACCATCGAGCCCGGCGAAATCGTGGGAGTGGTGGGGCCTTCGGGTAGCGGCAAGTCGACATTGGTGCAGTTGATGCTGGCGTTGCGAGATCCCGACAGTGGCCGAGTCACCGCCGGTGGCCGCGACGTCGCCACGCTCTCGCGTGCCGAATGGGCGCGCAAGGTCACCTTCGTCCCGCAGCAACCGCACCTCGTGGCCGGAACGGTGGCACACAACATCCGCTTCATGCGCGACGGTGTCACCCAGGCCGACATCGAGGAGGCGGCACGGCTCTCGAACCTCCATGGTGACGTTGTGGCGTGGCCCGAAGCGTACGAACGTTTCGTCGGCGAACTGGGGAGCCACCTCAGCGGCGGACAGCAGCAGCGCCTCGTGATCGCCAGGGCGCTGGTGGAGAAGCCCGAACTGTTGGTGCTCGACGAACCGACGAGCGCGCTCGACGTCGAGTCGGAACACCTCATCCGCGAGACGCTCGAACGTCTTCGCGGACGAGTGTCGGTGGTGATCATCGCCCACCGCCTGTCGACCCTCGACATCTGCGACCGGATCATGGTGGTGCAGGACGGCGAGCTGAAGGCGTTCGATTCGCCAGCGGCACTCGCCCGAGACAACGAGTTCTACCAACGGGCGCTGAAGTTGTCGGGCCTCCACTGACCTCGGCAGTCGGTGGTGGATCGTTACACTCCGATTGTGCGAGCACTCGTCACCGGCGCAGCAGGATTCGTGGGAAGCCACCTCGCCGAGCGGCTTGTCGAGGCCGGATGGTCGGTTCGGGGCGTCGACTGCTTCACCGACTACTACGACCCGGCGTTGAAGCAGAGCAACATCTCGGCAGTCATGCAGCGTTCGGAGTTCACCTTGGTGGAAGCCGACCTTCTGACCGCCGACCTCGAACCATTGCTCGATGGCGTCGAAGTGGTGTTCCACCTAGCGGGCCAACCGGGCGTCCGGCTCTCGTGGGCGCAGGGCTTCCGCACCTACAACGAACTCAACGTGAACGTGACCCAGCGGCTGTTGGAAGCCGTTCGCGACACACCGCTGCATCGCTTCGTGTACGCCTCGAGTTCATCGATCTACGGACAGGCGACAGTGGCGCCCACACCCGAGGATCACTCCACGCGCCCCTTCAGCCCCTACGGAGTCACGAAGCTCGCCGGTGAACTGCTCTGCACGGCGTATGCGGCGAACTTCGGCGTGCCCACGGCCTGCCCTCGCTACTTCACGGTGTACGGCCCTCGTCAACGCCCCGACATGGCGCTCAACCGGATGATCGGCGGCGCCCTTCGCGGTGACGCCTTCCCGCTGTTCGGCACCGGCGAGCAGATTCGTGACTTCACGTTCGTCGGTGACGTGGTGGAGGCGACGTACCTCAGTGCCGTCGCCGACCTCGCCCCCGGAACGGTGTTGAACGTGGCGGGCGGTTCGTCGACGCGCCTCATCGATCTCGTGGAGTTGGTGGGCGACGCGCTCGGCGAGGCGGTGCGAATCGACTGGCGGCCGGCGGAGGCCGGTGACGTGTTCCGGACGGGAGGCTCCATCGAGCGTGCGGGAGCGTTGCTCGGTTGGTCCCCGAAAGTGTCACTCGCCGAGGGCGTGCGGCAACAGGTGGCGTGGCATCGCGCTCACCATCGCTGATGCTGTGCCTGGAGGAAGAGGTGCCGTGAAGGTCGCCTTCGTCATCAACAGCCTCGGAGCCGGTGGCAGCGAGCGGTCCACCGCACTGATGCTGCCCGTGCTGCGCGATCGCGGAGTGGACCCGGTCGTGTTCACCCTGAAGCGCGAGCCCGTCGGCGACGAGGACCGGATTCGCGACCTCGGCATTCCCGTCACGGTGTTGGCGGCAACGTCCTGGTTCGGCCGCGTTCGTGAATTGCGCCGACTGCTGAGAGCCGAACGACCCGACGTGGTGCACACCGCCATCTTCGATGCCGACGTGGTGGGACGTGTCGCCGCATTCGGTACCCGGGTGCCGGTCATCTCCAGTCTCGTGAACACTCCCTACGACCCGGTTCGCTTCACCGACCCGAAGGTGCGGAAGTGGCGGCTGCGGGTGCTGAAAGCAGTCGACGGCGTGACCGGACGATGGATGGTCGATCGGTTCCACTCCGTCTCGGAGGGGGTTGCCACGGCGAACATCGCAGCGCTCCGGCTGAGGCCGGATCGCGTGACGGTGATCGACCGGGGCCGACCGACCGAACAGCTCGGAGAACCCGGAGCCGAGCGAAGGGCAGCGGTGCGCGGCCGTCTGGGAGTGAACGACCACACGGTGGTGGTGTTGGCGGTGGGTCGACAGGAGTTCCAGAAAGCGCACGCCGACCTCATCGCGGCGATGCATCTCGCGCAGCCGCGGCTCGCCGAGGCGGTTCTCCTCGTGGCCGGTCGCGCCGGGAACGCAACGCCTGAGATCGAGGCGGCTCTGGCGGCAGCGCCCGGAACGGCATCGAGCGTGCACCTACTCGGCCACCGAGATGACATCGGCGACCTTCTGGCAGCGGCCGACGTGTTCGCCATGCCGTCACGCTACGAAGGCACGGCGGGCGCAGCGCTCGAGGCGATGGCAATGAGCGTGCCGATCGTTGCCACCGCTGTCGACGGATTGCGTGGCGTCCTCGTGGATGACGTGAATGCGGTGCTCGTCCCCGTGGGCGATCGTCAGGCGCTCGCCGATGCGATCGTGTCGTTGGCGACCGACCGCGAGCGTGCAGCGCGGCTCGCCGAGCGAGCGAAGGCCGACTTCGACGAGCGCTTCCGGCTCGACCGTGCCGTCGCTGCGATGGAGCAGCTCTACCGGTCCACCGCGCGGGCCGTGCGAGGCTGACTCAGAACAGCTCGACGTCGCCCATCGTGAGACGCCAGTTGGGCAGCGGCGGGGCGGCGCGCATGGCGAGCGCCCGCCAGGTCATCACCGGTCCACCGCCGGG
Organism: uncultured Bifidobacterium sp.; assembly: GCA_964595105.1. GTDB lineage: Bacteria > Actinomycetota > Acidimicrobiia > Acidimicrobiales > Ilumatobacteraceae > UBA668. The sequence continues at coordinate 32,421 of CAZQPJ010000001.1, read as the reverse complement.
AAGCGGCACGAAGCCGCGCCGCAGATCGGCTCCGCCGATGCGGAGCGCATGGTTGGCCCCCGAGGTGTGCAGGCCCTCGCCGGCAATGGAGTCGGCGGCCTCTGCGCCGACACCCAGCAGACCACTCATCACCAACTCCCGCACCGGGCCTCGGTCGCGGCAGCGCACCACCACGCCGGACCCATCGGGGCCGGGGAGCACCCCGTACCCCAGTGCGGGCAGCCCGTACCGCCACCGTACGAACTCGGGGGAGAGATGGGTGGCGATCACCTCGGGCCCAGCAGACGACGGCGCCGGAAGCGTGCCCACTCGGTCGAGCCACACCTCGATCGGCTCACCGACGAGTGGGCCCGACGCCCAGTGCCCCGCTGGCACCCGAGCGCTCGCCATTCGAGCGGCGCTCAGCGGAGTACGAGGTCGAACCGCCGCAGGAAGCCGACCGACCACCTGCCACCCCATCTTCAGGTAACCGGGACGGCTCTTGTCGTTGGGGGTGTTGAAGACGAAGTCGATGCCATCGGCCTCGCACCGCTCGAGCGCGGCGAGCGTCATCGCCGTGAAGAGACCCTTGCCCTGCAGGTCGGGGTGCGTCGCTGTGTCGACCGCGCGCACAGCCCGGATCACTCGGCCGTTCCGCACGAACTCCCAGCGCATCAGCATTCGCAACCCCACGATGCGGGTCCCGTCCGTGGCGACCCAGGCGTAGGAGGGCCCGAAGGCGTTCTGTTCGTGCTTCCAACGGAAGAGTTCCTCGAACCGCGGATCGTCACCCCAGCCGAGTGCCGCCCTGCAGAGGTCGAGGATTGCCGGTCGATCGGCGTCGGTGGCCTCGCGCATGTCGAGTCCGGATGGAAGCGATCGCCGGGTCGGCGCGACGGTGCTCGGGCTCGGTTCGGCGCGGATGGCACTCGCGTCGGGAGCGCCGGCGAGCGAGAGATAGGTGGCCTCGATGTGGGCCACGGCGGTTCGGACATCGAACTCGGGAGCGCGATCCTGCGCCGCTGCGGCCAACCGTGTCCGCAGGGCGTCATCGGTGAGCACGCTCTGGAGGGCGTCTGCGAGCGCAGTGGCCTCGCCCGGTGGCACCAGCAGCGAATCGACACCGTCGTGCATCGACTCGGCCACACCGCCCACGGCGGTGGCCACGACCGGAAGACCGAGGGCGAGCGCCTCCATGAGCGCCACCGGCAGGCCTTCCCACTGCGACGCGAGCGTGAACACGTCGGCCGCCGCCAACACCCGAACGGCATCGGCCCGGAAGCCCGTGAACATCACCGTTCCATCGAGGCCCATCGAAGTGGCCGACGCCCGGATCTCGCTCTCGAGTGGGCCCTGGCCCACCGCCACGAATCGCACTGCCACCCCGCGTTCCTGCAGGAGCGCTGCCGCACCCAGGAGGTTCGGGTAGTCCTTCTGTGGCCTGAAGTTCGCTGCCGTGGCCACCACCAGTTCGTGGTCGCCCACACCGAGTTCGGCGCGGACCGCCGCCCGACTGGCGCGTGCGCCGGCCACGGCGAGCACGTCGATGCCGTGCTGCAACACGGTGGTGCGCCGTGCTGCGCCGGCGGGCATGGTGGAACGCACTTCATCGGTGACGGCGAAGGTGGCGTCGTTCCACCTGCTGGTGAAGCGATTCAGCCAGCGCGTCGGCAGCCGGTGGGTCTGCCAGCGGTTGTGCTCGGTCGCCACCACCACCGGCCGCCGAGGGCGACGCATGGTGCGCGCTGCCAGTCGTGCGACGCTGCCCGGCAGCGGAGAGTGGACGTGCACCACCGCGAAATCTCCCGACCGCACCATGCGAGCGAGGCGCAACGGCCAGCGGACGTCGCGCCGCTTCGCCGACAGGCAGGTGACGGTAGTGCCCGCGCGGGCGAGGTCGTCGGCGAGGTGGTCCTTCCACGGCATCACGTACGCGCAGGTGATGTCGACGTGCTCCGGCGAATGCACTCCCGCGGCGGCCACCAGCAGGCGCTCGGCACCGCCGGGCCCCAGGCCCTTGATGACCCAGAGCACACTCATCGGCACGGGGGCAGGCTACCCCGCGGTCACTCCCACGGCGGGTAGCGCCCGAGGGGTAGCGTTCGCACGTGCGAGTGGTGGTGACCGGCGGCGCGGGGTTCATAGGTGGCAACCTCTGCCGCCGGCTCGTGGCGACGGCCGGCATCGATCGAGTCACCGTTCTCGATGACCTGTCGACCGGATCCCCAGCGAACCTCGACGGGCTCGACGTGCGGTTCGTGCACGGTTCGATCACCGACCCTGACCGCATCGACGACTCCTTCGCCGACGCCGACGCGGTGGTGCACCTCGCGGCGCTCGGCAGCGTGCCGCGCAGCGTCGCCGACCCGGTGGCGTCGCACCTCGCGAACACCCACGGCACGCTCATGGTGCTCGAAGGGGCACGTCGGCACGGCAACCTCCACACAGTGGTTGCCTCCTCGAGCAGTGTGTACGGCGCCAACCCGACGCTGCCCAAACACGAGAGCCTCGCGACGCGGCCGATGTCGCCCTACGCGGCCACGAAGCTCGCAACGGAGTCGTACACGCTCGCATGGCAGGCCGCGTACGGCCTCCCGGCCCTCGCCTTCCGGTTCTTCAACGTGTTCGGGCCGCTCCAGCCAGCCGGCCACGCCTACGCGGCGGTGATACCCGCATTCGTCGACGCCGCGCTGCGGAGAGAGCCACTGACCGTGCACGGAGACGGCACACAGAGCCGCGACTTCACGTTCGTCGACACGGTGACGAGCGTCATCACCGATGCCGTGCTGCGCCGAGTCACCGACCCCGAGCCCGTGAACCTGGCCTACGGCACCCGCATCAGCCTGCTCGACGTCATCGCGCAGCTCGAACGGTTGCTGGACCGCACCCTCGAACGACATCACACGCCGAGTCGGGTGGGCGACGTGCCCCACAGCCAAGCCGATTCCAGCCGCCTCCATGCCCTGTTCGGCGACGTCGTACCGACTCCGTTCAACGATGGTCTTGCGGCAACGGTGGAGTGGATGGCGTCGGTGGTGGGCTGACGTGACGAACGGTTGTTGCTGACGGTGTCGAACCGGCGACGAAACACCCTCAGTCGTTCGGCCGCCCAACAGGTGGGTGCCGTGGCCGCCGCTTCAGGACTGATGGCAATGCTCGCGAACGGGGCGCCCACCGGCGTGGGGTTCCTCGACGCGGCCCTGCGGTTCGCCGTCGGCGCATTGGTGGCGTGGGCGTCGGCCACCGCAGGCTGGCGCGCCTTGCTGGGTGCCTCCGCCGCAGTGGTGGTGGCGTCGGTGACATCGCCGTTGCTCTTGCTCCTCGCCGTGCCGGCCGTCGGTGCATCGGCGTGGCTGGCGACGCACCGAACCAGTGCCCCACTGCGGCGCGCGGCCATCGGTGCCGCCGTCGCTCAGGTGGCACTCCGGCTGCCACTGCACGGCTACTTCCTTCTGTCGGCGCTGGTGGCCGCATTGGTGATGTCGACGCTCGTGGTGGCGGGTGTGTCCCGTCGGCGGCGAGACGTGCGTCGTCGGGTCGTATGGGGTGCGGCAGTCCTCGCAGCACTGTGGCTCGTTGCCGGGGCGGGTCTCGGCGTGGCCGCCCTGAGCGCCCGCTCCGCCACCGCGAGGGGGTACCGGTCGCTGCTGGAGGCACTCGATCGCGCAGGGTCGGGTGACACCGCCGCAGCGGCCGATGCGTTCGAGCGCGCCGCGGCCGACCTGTCCGATGCACACCGCAGCATGCAGTCGGCGTGGACACTCCCGGCGCGTGTGGCACCGGTGCTGGCGCAGAACTGGCGGGCAGGCGATGTGCTATTGGACGGTGCATCGACTGCATCGACTGCCGCGTCGAATGCCCTGGCGGCAGTCGACCTCGACCAGTTGAGAGTGGTGAACGGAACGATCGACGTGAACGCCGTGGCGGTGCTCGCGCAGCCGCTCGGGAGGCTCGAGGCAGCCGTCACGGAACTGCAGGGCGACATCGGTCGGGCCGACTCGGTGTGGTTGTTCTCGCCCATCGAGTCGCGGCTCGGTACTGCTCGACGGCGTGTCGACAAGGTTGCCGTGCAGGCCCATGGCAGCGCCGCTGCAGCGCGTCTCGCCCCGGAATTGTTGGGCGCCACGGGTGACCGCCGGTACTTGTTGGCGTTCACCTCGCCCGCCGAACTGCGCGGCCAGTCGGGGCTGATGGGCAACTGGGCCGAGGTGACCGTGCGCAAGGGACGCCTCCAACTCGTGGAGCACGGCCGCACGAACCAACTCGTGGTCGGGTTGGCCGAGCGGCCACCGCTCTACCTGGCGGAACTGCCGCCCTCCTTTCTCGAACGGTACGGGCACTTCGGTGCCGGAGGTGCCACCACGCCCGTGGCGCCGAAGTACTGGAGCAACGTCACGATGTCGCCCGACATGCCTTCCGTCGGCTCGCAGATGGCCCAGATGTTCGAACGGGCCACGGGCCGAGCGGTCGACGGGGTGTTCGTGCTCGATCCGCATGCACTCGCCGCCCTCGTGGGTCTCACCGGCCCCGTCGACCTCGCCGACGCCGGCGTCACCCTCACCGGCGAGACCACCGAGAACCTCCTCCTGCGCGGCCAGTACGACCGGCCCGAGAGCGACCGCGAGTTGCTCCTCGACGAAGCGATCACCACCACCATCGATCGGCTGCTCCACTCGGAACTTCCGGGCCCGCAGGTGATCGCTGCCGCCCTGGGCCCCTCGGCACAGGGCGGGCACCTGTCGGCGTGGGCGAGGCGGAGCCGCGAGGAGGGACTGCTCCAGTTGGTGGGCATGGACGCGTCGTTGCCCGAACTTCACGGCGCCGACGGTCTCGCCGTGGTGCTCGACAACGCCGCCGGCAACAAGATCGACTCCTTCCTCCGTCTGGAGGTGGGCTATCGGGCGACAGTGCAGCAGGGCACCGGTGCCGTGGATGCGACAGTGACGATCGAACTGCGCAACACCGCACCCGCGAACGGGTTGCCCGACTACGTCATCTCGAACCTCGTCGGGGCCCCGAAGGGCACGAGCCGAACCCTGGTGAGCCTCTACACCCCCCTCGACTTCCGTTCCGCGACGCTCGATGACCTGCCCGTGGGGCTCAGCATCGGCGAAGAACAGCAGTGGTCGGTGTACACCCGGTCGGTCGATGTGGCTGCCGGAACGTCCGTCACCCTTGTGGTGCACCTCCGCGGTACCGTCGCCGCAGGGCCGTACCGGATGCTGGTGAGACCGCAGCCGCTGGCCGACGCAGCCGTGTGGGACATCGCCGCCGACGTGCTCGACGGCAGTGGGATGCGGTTCAAGGGAACGCTCGATCGACGGGCCGTGATCAGCGCGAATGGTGTGGAGGCCTACCGCGCCGCAGCAACAGCAGTGCCATGAGGGCGGAGCCACTGGCCGCTGCCACCGACCATGCGAGCGCCGGTCGCACCGTGGTGGCCAGGGCGCCGGTACGGGCCACGGTGACCGATGCTGCCGCCGCGCCACACGCCACGACGATGTGAGTTCGCAGGCTCGAACCGGAGGTCACCGCCATCCCGAGCGCCGGCAGCACGATGACCCAACCGGCGAACACCGCCCCCACCACCGCCGACCCGCGACCGGTGGCGCCGAAGAGGCCGGCCCACAACACCACCGCCAGGAGTGCCCCGTGCCACATGGCGGGAAGCACCTCACGGCTCGTCACCTCCAGCAGGCCGATTCCGACGACGAGGAGCGCCACCCCCTTGAACTGGTCGGTCTCGGGAACACACAGGTATGCAGCCGCCGTCACCAGCAGGATGAGGCTCGGCAGTGCTCCGGGCCGGGTGAACACGGCACGACACGCGGTGAGGGCCCACCACCACACGGCTGCGGTGACGAGAGCGATCAGCGCGACACCGATGCGACCACTCCACTGATCCACTCGACCTGCTCATCGGCGAGCCGCGAGCCCGACGGAAGGCTGACGGTGGTGGCGAAGAGGTCGTCGGCCACGGCGCCTCCCACCATCGGCGCTCCGTGGAACACCGGCTGCTGGTGCATGGGCTTGAATCCGTGCCGTGCCTCGATGCCGGCATCGCGCAGAGCGCCCACCACTTCGGCCGGAGTGGCACCGAATGCAGCCGTGTCGAACCGCACCGTGGTGAGCCAATGGTTCGGTTCGACACCCTCCGGTGCCCCTTGGAACGACACACCGGGCAGGCCCGACAGATGGCGCTCGTAGCCCAAGCGAACTCGGCGACGTTCGGCGATGCGAGCCGGCAGCGTTCGCAACTGTCCACGGCCCACTGCCGCGTTGAGGTTGCCCATTCGATAGTTGAAACCGATCTCGTCGTGCTCGTACCACGGCACGGGTCGTCGCGCCTGCGTGGCGCGATGCCGCACCCGTTGCACCACGGTCTCGTCGGCCGACATCACGGCGCCGCCGCCACCGGTGGTGACGATCTTGTTGCCGTTGAACGAGAGCACCGACACGACGCCGTCGTTGCCGGCTGCCACGCCGTGCCGCGTGGCACCGATCGCCTCTGCCGCGTCCTCCACCAGAGGGACCTCGAACTGTGAGCACACCGCTGCGATACGGCTGGTGTCGGCCATCGAGCCGTAGAGATGCACCGCCACCACCGCCGCCGGCAGGGTGCCGTCACCAGCACGTCGCTGCAGCTCCTCCTCGAGCAGGTCGGGGTCGAGGTGCCAGGTGTGCGGTTCGCAGTCGATGAAGCATGGCCGTGCGCCGAGGTACGTGACGGCGAACGCGGAGGCGCCGAAGGTGAGTGAACTCACCATCACGTCGTCACCGGGTTCCACGCCGACGGCCATGAGGGCGAGGTGCAGCCCGGCGGTGCCGCTCGAGAGTCCGGCCACGGCGTTGGCGCCCGTGAACTCGGCAAGTTCACGTTCGAAGGCATCGAGGTCGGGCCCTGCGGGTGCGATCCAGCCCGAGTCGAATGCGTCGATGAGCATCCGCCGTTCGACGTCACTCACCTCTGGTGGCGACAGCAGCACCCGGAACGCCGTCATGAGCCATGAGTGTGCCACTCCAGCGCCTAATGTGTGGTGAATCGCGATCGGTCGGGTCGCGCCGCCCCCCGGATGAGGTCACCGCACAAGTGGATAGAGAGTCGCTTCTCCTCGCTCTTCGCCGCCGGTGGTGGATCGTCGTCCTGCTGGCCGCAGTGGGCATGCTCCTCGGGGCGTTGCCCAATCCCACCACCACCGCCGATTCGCCCGACCAGAACGTCACCTACAAGGCCAACCACACGCTGTTGGTGTCCGACCCCACCGGCAACGACATCTTCCAGAACCAGACCACCTTCAACCAGTTGGAACTGTTCGCCACGGTGGGCGAGGTTCCCGCCCGAGCAGCGAAGCGCCTCGGCTACGACGGCGAGCCCGCCCAGTTGGCCAGTGAACTCACGGTCGAGCTCAACGCACAGACCGGCGCGATCCGCATCGGCACCGAGCAGGCGTCGGCGCAACGAGCCGTCGACATCGCCGACGCGTTCGCCGAGGAACTCACCGCCTACCTCGCCGAGCGTCAGGACGTGCTCGTCGAGCAGCGCTCGGCCGCAGTGCAGAAGCGCCTCGAAGACCTGCAGTCACAGATGCGCACGCTCCAGAACAAGCTGGCGCTGAACCAGAACGACGAGGTCGTCCGTTCGCAACTCGACGCCATCAGCCGCCGATACAGCGCCGCCTACGAACAGCAGTCGTCGCTCGGCGACACGCAATCGCAGATCGTCCTCACCACGCTCGAATCGGCGCAGCCGGTGAAGGTGCTCAGCAATGCCGGTCGAGGCCTGGCTGCGCCCCGCTCGCGCCTCAGCCGCGGTGTGCTCGGCGGTTTCCTCGGCGGTCTCGTCGGCGCTGGCATCGCCCTGCTGCTGGCTCGAGCCGACCGGCGAATCCGCACCCGTTCCCAGGCCGAACAGATCTTCGGCATCCGTGCGAACGTCACCATCCCCGTGGCTCCCGCGGAACAGGCCCGCGGCATCGTCGTCAGCCCCACTCGGCACGACGGACTGTCCGACTCGTACCGAACACTGCGCAGTGTGCTCGGCTTCGTGGAGGGCGGCTCGGCCAAGGACGAGGGTCGAGCCCCGATCGTGCTCGTGGTGTCGGCCAGCCCCGGCGACGGCAAGACCTCGGTCACCGCCAACCTCGCGGCCGCCTTCGTGGAAACCGGTTCGCGCACCATTGCGGTGAACACCGACTTCCGCCGACCCACCCTGAGCACCCGCATCCTCGGCAGCAAGCCGCAGCCGATGGGGTTCACCGCAGCCGAACTCGCCTCGTTGCCGCCGCGGTTCCTGCTGAGCCGCACTCCGGTGCCCGGTCTCGCGCTGATGGACCTCGCGGGTGTACCCGGCGGCACCCACGGCGGCCTGGCTCGCACCACCGCGCAGTTCCTGCCCCGCCTCGCGAAGTTGGCCGATGCCATCGTCGTCGACTCGTCACCCATCGGTGCCACGGCCGAGGTGCTCGAACTCGTGCCGTTGGCCGACGTGATCGTGGTGGTGACCCGCCTCGGCAACACCTCCATCGCCACCGCCCAGCGCACCATCGAGGTGCTGAGGTCGCTCACCACCGCCGACCTGTTGCTGGCCGTGGTGGGTGATGCGTCCGACAAGGGCAACTACTACTACTACTACGAGTACGGCAGTTATGGCGCCGACTACAACCGCACCCGTCGCACGCCGAAGACGAAGAAGTGGCTCGAGGCGTTGCGCAACGACCGCTCGTCGGACAGTTCTGCCACCGGCTCCAACGGTCGTCGACGGCGTTCGCAGCGGGCCGATGACGCCGCCATCAGCGGTTCGCACACCATCGATGAATTCGTCGAGGCCGAGCCGGACGAACCGACCGCTGCGGTGTTGGTCGACGACCCGCTGCGGGACGATCACGGCATCGACGACATCGACGACATCGACGACCGAACGGACTGACCCATGCGTCCGAGGTACGAAGGCGTCGCGGTGCTCGGCGCACTGTTGTACGTGGTGGTCACCGGATGGGCGATGTCGAGTCTCTCCTACGAGGTGTGGGGAGGTTTCGTGATCGCTCCGATCCTCGTGGCCGTCACGGTGCCGATCCTGCGCCGCGTGTTCAGAGGTGACCTGAGTCGGCTCTTCCCGATTGCGGTGGCGGGACTGTTCGCCAAGTTCGGCGGATCGATCTTCCGCTACTGGGTGGCCTTCGATGCATACGCCGGCAGTGCCGATGCGGCCCGCTACGACGCCTTCGGTCGCCAGTTGGCGGGCGACATCCGCAGTGGGGCAGCCTCGCTGTCGAACATCATCCCGTCGGGCAACAGCACCCACTTCGTCGAACGCTTCACCGCGAGCGTGTACACCATCTTCGGCAGCAGCCGCCTCGGTGGGTTCTTCGTCTACTCGTGGCTTGGATTCATCGGCGCGACGCTGTTCGTGTTGGCCGGCATACGCGCGGTGCCCGGCCTCAGCAGGCGTCGGTACGCGCTGCTCGTCTTCTTCGCTCCCTCGCTGATGTTCTGGCCGTCGAGCATTGGCAAGGAAGCGTTGATGATGCTGTTCCTCGGGCTCCTCACCTACGGCGGCGCAGGCCTGCTGCACGGAAGGTGGCGTGGGTGGACCATCCCGATCACCGTCATCGGGGTCTTCTTGGCCGCGCTTGTCCGGCCACACCTGTCGGCCATGTGGACTGGTGGCCTCGTGATCGGCCTAGTTGCATCGGTGCTGGTGCGGCGTTCACCCGGCGCGAATGAGAGCCGCCTCGGCAGTTTCGTGTTGGTGGCCGTCGTCGCCATCACGTTCGGGCTGGCAGCCAGTTCCGCACTCCGATTCCTGAGCCCTCGCGGCGACGCTGCCGACGCTGCCCCACTCGTCGATCGGATCGACGCCATCTTCCAGTCGACGGAGAACCGAACCGACACGGGAGGCTCTACCTTCTCGCCGGTGGTGATCAGTGGTCCGCTCGATTGGCCCGGCGCTGTGCTGCGAACGCTCACACGGCCCTTCATCACCGAGGTCGCCACGTTCACCGAACTCCTTCCCGGCCTCGAGATGTTCGCCCTCGCCGTGCTGGCAGCGATCGGGTGGCGGCGCGTGGTGAACGTGGTGGTGATGATGCGCAGGAGTCCCTATCTCTGGTTCGCGTTGTCGGTGCTGGTGATGTTCGGACTCGCCTTCAGCACGTTCCGCAATCTCGGGCTGCTCACCCGGCAGCGGTCGCTCGCCATGCCGTTCATGGTGTTGCTGGTGTCGGTGCCGCCGTGGAAGCCGACGGCGCCCTACCGGCCCCCGTTGCCGCAGGGCCGCGCCCGACCCAAGGTGACAGTGTGACCGCAACGGCAGCGTTCGCCGCAGGCGAGTGCGGCTTCACTCTCTCGGCAGCGGAGCCGCTCGCTTCAGTGCTCATCGAGGCACTCGCCGACCTTCGTGTGCCAGCCGTGTCGTCGACTGCTCCGGCCCTCACCATCACGACCGCCGTCGATGGCACCTTCGACCTCCACCGGGGTGGGATACCAGCGGGAACCGCCCTCGACTCCTCGAAGGCGCTCCACGCGGCGCTCGCAATGGTGAACGAGACGGTGGCTGAGCACTGGTCGCGGCAACATGCCGCCATCCACGCCGCTGTCGTCGATCGTGACGGCGTCGGGTGCGCCATCATCGGCTACAGCGGCTTCGGCAAGACGACATTGGCGGCTGGTGCTGTGCGTTCCGGGTGGGGGTATGTCTCCGACGAACTCGGACTCGTGGACGATCACCACGTTGCCCACGCATTCCATCGGCCACTCGGGCTGCGGCGTGGTGGGCTCCTTCACCTCCGTCTCGCTCGGCGAGACGACGAGCTGTTCGATGTGGTGGAGCCATGGCGGGGCAGCGCGCTCGGTCGGTTGGCTGATCGCACACGTGTGACGGTGCTCGTCTTCCTCACGCCGCCCACAGCGGATGGTGTCGTCGAGGCGATGTCACCGGCTGCTGCCCTCACCACACTGCTCAGCAATGTGCATGGCGCCGCCGGCGTCGAGCGGGAGGTGTTCCGGAGGCTCGAGCGACTGGTGCGTGCCGTGCCCGCCGTGCAGATGCCGCGGACGGATCTCGGTCTGATGGTGGCCTCACTCGATCGTTTGGTCAGCGCCGCCGTGCCCTCGGCGGTGGTGCCTGATCAATGAGCGATGCCGCACCCGCCGACGAGTCGGCGCTCAACCGGCTGCAGCATGCGGTACTCGTGCACGGCCTTCCCGATGTGGGCCCCACGGCGACGCTCGCACTCGATGAGCTCACCGTTCCGACGGTGCAGCACGTGGCCCAGTGGGCAGCTGGCCAGCAACTCGCGGGTGTGTTCGTCGATCTCCTGCAATCCATCGATGTCGACCGCCGGTTCGATGCTCGAGGCGTGGGTCTGCTCATCGGGCAGATGCGGACCTCGCTCGTGTGCGAGGCCACGGCGGTTCGCGTGATCGAGGTGTTGAGCGCCGCAGGTGTGGATGCGTGGCTCATCAAGGGTGTGCCAGTGGCCCAGATCGACTATCCCGACCCTGCGTGGCGTTCGACCGGGGACGTCGACGTGTTGGTGGCCCGGCCGCAGTTGCATGCCGCGGTCGAGGCGCTTGGCGCGGCTGGTTTCCGTCGGACCGAGCCACCGCCGCGCCGAGGATGGGAAGGTCGCTTCGCCCGGGCCGTGATGCTGCGCTCGCAGCACGACGTTGAAGTCGACCTCCATGTGTCGATCGCCCCGGGTTACTTCGGGGCGGCACTCGACCACGAGATGCTGGTGCGCGACGCCGACCGGTTCACTCTTGGCGGTGTCGTGTGTGCCTCACTCGGGGGGCCTGCCCGCCTCCTGTTGTCCTGCTACGCGGCTGTCCTCAGCCGAGGTTCCACGCACCGCTACCTGCGCGACCTCGCCCAGCAACTGCTCGTCACCGGAATCGACTGGCGGCGATCGCTCGAACTCGCCCGTTCTGGCGATGGAGAGTCGGTGCTCGCCCTGGCGGTCACGGAAGCGGTTGGTGCAGGTGTGGTGCCGCGGGAACACCCGATGGCGATCTGGGCCGCGACGGTGTCGCCGTCCGGGCGCGCCCTCCTCGCACTTCGGTACGCCGACAGCGGCAAGGGTGTCGGATGGATTGCCGACGCGCGCAGTCAACTGATGGCGTTGTCGTTCCTCGACGGCATTCGCTTCGTCGGGGGAGTCGCCCTTCCACCACGAGGGGTGCGACAGGGCCGCGGACTCACCATCGGCCGGCAACTCCGGCGTGGCCTTCGATTCGCGAGACTGCGGCGATGAGCGAACCCCGCGTACTGCTGGTGGCCAAAGGGCTCGACGTGGGTGGTATCGAACGCATCGTGGTCGACCTCGCCGTGGGCCTCGCCGCTGCCGGGGTGCCTGTCGAGGTGGCGGTGGTGAACGATCGCCGCGACGCCATGATGCAGTTTCTCGAGGATGTCGGCGTGGTGGTGCACCGACTGGGCGGCACCGACCGTGTGGGCTGGGCAGCGGCGCGCCGACTCGCTCTGCTGGCTCGACAACCGAGGTTCGACGTGGTGCACGCCCATGGACCGTTGCCGAGCGTGATGGTGCGCCTGGCGCGGTCGCGGCGCTCCATCGGCACATCGCACACGCCGTGGTCCGCGTTGCGCGCCGGCACGCGACTGCTGCTGCGCGCCACGTCTCGTCGCGAGGTCGCCAGCGTGGCCGTCTCGGCCGCTGTGCAGGCCTCGTTGCCGCGGCAGTTCGCTCGTCGTGTCATCGTGGTGCCGCACGGCATCGATGCGGTCGCTGTGGCGGCCGCTCGTCGTGCCGAGTCGTCGGATGAACGAGTCGGCGTGCGGGCCATCGTGGTGGCCAGTCATCGCGATGCGAAGAACTACCCGAACCTGCTGAGAGCCGTGTCGTATGCACGTGGCCGGGGGGCTGGTGTCTCACTGCTGGCAGTGGGAGAGGGTCCGCTGTTGGCCACACATCGCCGCATGGCCGATGGGCTCGGTCTTGGTGCGGTCACCGAGTGGCGTCCACCCGAGCGTGATGTCCTGCCGCTCATCGCCGAAGCCGATTTTCTCGTGGTGTCGAGCGACTACGAGGGCCAGCCGTTGGTGGTCGGTGAGGCGCTGGCGCTGGGGGTGCCGGTGGTGGCCACGGCCGTGGGTCGGGTGCCCGAGTTGGTCGGGCGTGATGTGGGAAGGGTGGTGCCGCCCTCCGACCCGTCGGCGCTCGGAGAGGCAATCGCCGAACTCGCGCTCGACCCCGTATTGCGGCGCTCGATGCGCGCTGCAGCGCTCGGGCGTGGCCCGGGCCGTACCATCGCCGATGTGGTGGCCGATCACGTTCAGCTCTATCGCCGGGTTGTCGGACGATGAATGCGAAGGGGTTCGTGAAACGCGTTGCCGCCGCCGTTGATCGGGTGATACCGCCGCCGGCCGGTGTGACCGTGCTCATCTACCACCGCGTTGGAGGCGGCTCGGGATCCGAAGTCGATCTCGACGCTGCGGAGTTCGACCGGCAACTCGGACATCTCGCAGAACATCACAGGGTGACGTCGTTGGCCGACGCTCTCACACAACTCTCGTCCGGTGACCCCACACCCGCCATCGTGCTGACCTTCGATGACGGCACGGCCGACTTCCCCGACGTGGTGGTGCCACTGCTCGAACGGCATCACCTGCCGGCCACGCTCTACGTCGCCACGCGATTCATCGATGAACAGGTGGAGTTCCCGTGGGGAGCCCCACCAGCGTCGTGGTCGGGCTTGCGCGATGCGGTGTCGACCGGCCTCGTCACGCTCGGGTCGCACACACACGGCCACTGGCTGCTCGACCGGGCCGATGCCGACACGATCGCCGACGACCTCGACCGCTCGATCGAGTTGCTCGCCGAACACACCGGCGCCATGCCCGCTCACTTCGCCTACCCGAAGGCACTGCCCGGTTCTCCCGCCGCCGAGGTGGCGGTTCGCCGGCGCTTCGTGTCGGCAGCGCTCGCTGGTAATCGCGTCAACCGTCCGGGTCGCACCGACGTCCACCGCCTGTGGCGAACGCCAGTGCAGCGCAGCGACGGCTTCACTCATTTCGCCGCGAAGGCGGCCGGTGGGCTCCGTCTCGAAGGTCGGCTGCGGAGCGCGGCAGGCATCGTCAAGTACCGCGGTTCCACCCGATGAAGGCCCCGGGTCTTCCACCACCGCAGGGCGACCGGATCCGCCTGGTGCACCTCACCACCACCGACATGAGCCTCGACTGGTTGCTGGGGCCGCAACTGCGGGCGTACGCCGAAGCGGGCTACGAGGTGATCGGAATGTCGGCGCCCGGGCCTCACGTCGCGACCCTCGAGGCGATGGGTGTGCGGCACGTGCCGGTGCCGGCGTTCACGCGCTCCACGAAGCCGCTCGACGACCTCCGCGCCTTCGTTCAGTTGGTGCGCCTGCTACGGCAGGTGCGTCCGCACATCCTCCACACGCACAATCCCAAACCCGGTGTGCTCGGCCGCATCGCCGGGCGTCTCGCTCGAGTGCCGTTGGTGGTGAACACCCAGCATGGTCTCTATGCCCAACCCGGCGACCGGTGGCAGCGCCGCTGGCCGGTGTACGCGGTCGAGCGTGTTGCGGCGGCGTTCGGTCATGTGGAGTTGGTGCAGAACGAGGAGGACGTGCAGACATTGGTCCGCACGCTGAGAGTTCCGGCGCGGAAGGTGCGCCTATTGGGAAACGGCATCGACCTCCATCGCTTCGATCGGGCCGCAATTGACCCAGGTGCCCGCGCCCGACTGCGTGGCGAATGGGGCATCGCCGACGGCGAGGTGGTGTGCGGCACCGTTGGCCGCCTCGTGGTGGAGAAGGGCATCGTCGAGCTCGTCGATGCTGCAGCGCTGCTGCACACGCGGGGAGTACCTGCCCGGCTCGTGGTGGTGGGCCCCACCGACACCGACAAGGCCGATGCGCTGCCCCCCGACCTGATGTCGAACGCGGCCGCCAGCGGCGTGGTGTTCACCGGACGGCGCGACGACATGCCTGAGTGTTATGCGGCGTTCGACCTGTTCGTCACCGCGAGTTGGCGCGAAGGATTTCCGCGGGCGGCGATGGAGGCTGCGGCCATGGGGCTGCCCGCAGTGGCCACCGACATTCGTGGCAACCGACAGGTGGTGGTGCCCGGCACCACTGGCCTTGCCGTGCCGGTTCGCAATGCGTCGGCGTTGGCCGAGGCGTGCGGGCAACTGGTGGGCGACGTCGGCCTACGCGCGTCGATGGGTGCTGCGGCCGCCGCACGAGCTGCCGCCGAGTTCGGCGACCGCGCCATCATCGACCGCACGATGGCCGCTTATGCCCTCCTGCGGCGTCGCTGACGGGCCTGCGGTGCTGGCTTCGCCTCCTCGGTGACGCCGGGTGGCAGCGCGAACAACGAGCGACGGTTGAACATCTGCCACACCGTGGTCAGTTCCTCATCGACGACGGCGCGGCTCAGCCCGGTTGCCTCCTGGATCTCACCGATGAGCTGGCTCGATGGTGTGAGGCCGTCGCACGCATCGAACAGGATGGCCGCAACGCCGTGGAGGTGATGCACCATCCGTGCGACCGGATCCCACACGACGAGTTCGGTGTCGAACTCTGCGACCTCGAGGTCGCTGCGCCGCACGGGCAAGGTGGCGGGCAGGGGTTCGCGAATGCTGATGATGCGAGGCGCGTCAGGCA
Organism: uncultured Bifidobacterium sp.; assembly: GCA_964595105.1. Taxonomy (GTDB): domain Bacteria; phylum Actinomycetota; class Acidimicrobiia; order Acidimicrobiales; family Ilumatobacteraceae; genus UBA668. Next base: position 16,800 of record CAZQPJ010000001.1, on the reverse strand, counting down.
TGGGGACGATCGGCGGGAAGGGGGTGCATGGTGACCCCTCCAGTCTGGTCGATACCGTCGCGTCGTAGCACCACTGCGACGGTGCGGGCGAGAATGACTAGGTCGCCCCGAATGGTCCGATTGCGCACGTACTGCACGTCGAGTGCAAGTCGCTCGTCCCAGTCGAGAGTGTTGCGACCGCTCACTTGGGCGAGGCCGGTGATGCCCGGTTTCACCTCGAAACGCTCGAACTCGTCGCCGCGATAGCGGTGGAAGTAGGCGACGGGTAATGGCCGTGGTCCCACGAGGGTGATGTCGCCACGGAGCAGGTTCACCAACTCCGGCAGTTCGTCGAGACTGGTGGAGCGCAGGAAGCGTCCGAAGGCAGTGAGTCGCTCTGCGTCGAACTCCGGACTCTCGCGGCCTGGCGCAGGCTGGAGCATCGTTCGGAACTTCACGAGGCGGAAGGGGCGGCCACCGAGCCCGAGCCGCTCCTGACGGAACAGTACGGGGCTGCCCATTCGCAGCCGAACCAGTAACGCGACCCCGGCGATGATCGGCGAACCGATGACCAGCGCGCCGACCGCCACGGCGACATCGAGTGTTCGCCGAAAAGTGTCGGTTGGCGTTCGTATGATCACGCGCCGAGGCTAGCGTTCACCGATGACGGGGCTCCTTCCTGTGTATCCCCCGATTCGGTGGGATACACGGATAGGCTGGCGGGATATCGGAACTCCAGACACGGAGACGTGATGAACCGACGCGAGGCGTTGAAGAAACTGGGAGTCGGTGGCGCTGTGGTCGTTGGCGCGACTGCAGTGAAGTCGCTTCCAGCCTTCGCGTTCGCAAACCCGGTCGTGGGGGGGATCCTCGACGTGACCGTGACCGGTAGGGCGGCCCCGAGTGCGTCCATCTCCATCGGCGATGCCTCGTGCACAGGCTCAGCGCTTGCACCATGCGGGACCTGTTTGAACACGGTCGCCGAGGTCGTCGCGATCCAGATGACCGCGTACGTCATATCGCTCGCCGACAACACCACCAGTTATGCGTGGGGTATCGCTCCGCCCCTCTCCAACGTGTTCACCTCTCTGTCTGGGGCGGGCGCGACGGTGTCGGTGAGCATTCCCAGTCCGTACACCGACCCGACTGTGAACGGGTGGGGAACGTCGTCGTTCCAGTTCCGGCACCTCAATGCAAGTGGCGGATCGGTCATCGACGCCGCCGGCGGTGACTCCATCCAGATCACGGGCTACGTCGAGTACAACTGCACCTACGGCGACAGCACCGTAGGTTCGGCGGCCGACACGCAGGACTTCCAGTTCACGAAGGCCGCTGGCGCCAACAGCACCTGGAGCAAGACTCATCTCTGAGTCTCATGGGTCGAGTGCCGACCCGGCCGGCACCAGCGTGGCATCGAAGAAGGCGACGAAGTCCTTCGTGCTGCCGTCGAGTGCGCGCCGAGCGTTGCCGGTCATCCGCCGGTCGACGAGGTGCGGCACCGCCTTCCCAGTGTCGTGACTGAAGGTGGTGAACAACGGCCAGTCGACGTTGATGTCCATCTGCATCGCATCGACGCAGCCCATGGTGATGAGCGACTGCGCGAACTGTTCGGCATCGACCGGATCGGCCATCACGTAGGCGAGCCGCCCGTCGGCCACCGTGCACACCGCCGACCGCTTCACGTACACCGCCTGACCGTTGTCGGCACCCCACCACACGCCGTGCGAGATCGCCGTGCGTACGTTCGAGCGCCCATCGTCGACCATCAACTCGAGGTTCTGCCGCATCGACGCCCACGAGCCGTCGTCGAAGAGATCGCGGCCGAGCACGCCCAACGCCACCCGTCCCGAGCGGTCGATGGCGAGCGTGGCATCGCCCGTGCGCAACGGCTTCACCACCACGCCCTCGGTGAGGTACCCGCCCTTCATGTGGTCGAAACGGAAACCGCCGTTCATGGCTGCGACCACTGCCGGCTGAAGGTCGTTGGGCACGCGGTTGCCTCGCTTCCAGGTTCCGCCCGGCAGCTCGCTTCCGTTGAACAGTCCGGCCCGAAGATGGGTCTGGTCGATCACCACCATGGTGGCCACCACGCCCCCTGCGGCGGCCAGCGACCGCATGCTGGTCGCCCACATCGCGTCGGCACCACCGGCCTGGGCGACGGGCACCCACTGGCCCTCGCCCTTCAACGGGGGATCGAAGATGGGTGCGAGTGCGGGTGGGGGAGCAGGAGCAGGCGGCACCATGGTGCTGGGTACCGCTGTGACGGGCGAGTTCGTTGCGGCCACCGTGTTCTGAGGGCTCGTCGACGTGGCGCCGGGCACGGTGGTCGACGCGAGCGTGGGCACCGTGGCGAGGCCGAGGTCGGTGGCCGGTTCCTTCGAGGGCGGCGTGCTGTAGGCCCGAGCTTCGAGCCAGTCGATCACCGCGCCGTAACCGTGGTCGCGGCCCCAGGTGGCCACTCGTGAACTGAACCGATCGCCATTGTCGGGCACGGCGTACACGAGCAGGCTCGCTGCATTCCACACGACCGCGGTGACCAGCACGGCGGTGGTCGGCCCACCGAACACCGCCGGCGACCGTCGACGCAGGCCGAGTGAGGCGAGCGCCGCTGCTGCCGCGGCGAGCACGCCACCGAACCCTCCCGAGTGCCACACCCACCACAGCCCGCCGAGAAAGGCAGTGGCCGTGAGTGCCACTCGCAGCCTGTTCGGTGCATGGACGCGGTCAGTGGCCATACACCGGTTGGGGCGTGTACGGCTCCTCGAGGCGGCGAACCTCGTCGTCGGTGAGCACCACGTCGAGCGACGCGAGCGCGTCGTCGAGATGGTGCGGCTTCGTGGTGCCCACGATGGGTGCGCTCACCGCGGGGTGGCGCGCCACCCACGCAAGGCCGACAGCGGCCTTGCTGGCCCCATGCTCGCTCGCAATGGTCGCAAGCGCGTCGATGACCCCCTGATCGGCAGTGCCGTAGATGGTCTTGCCGAACTCGTCGGTCTCCAACCGGATGGTGCTGGTGCCGGCCTCACGTGTCAGCAGTCCTCGCGCGAGCGGACTCCAGGGGATGGCACCCACGCCCTGGTCGAGGCACAGCGGCAGCATCTCGCGCTCTTCCTCTCGGTACACGAGGTTGTAGTGGTTCTGCATGCTGATGAACTTGGTGAGGCCGTGACGTTCCGCCACCTGTTGCGCCTTGGCGAACTGCCACGCCCACATCGACGACGCCCCGATGTATCGGGCCTTGCCGGCCTTCACCACGTCGTGGAGGGCCTCCATCGTCTCCTCGATCGGAGTGCGAGGGTCCCAGCGGTGGATCTGGTACAGGTCGACGTAGTCGGTGCCGAGTCGACGGAGGCTGGCGTCGATCTCGTGCATGATCGACCGACGCGACAGCCCGCCACCGTTGGGTCCGGGGCGCATCGGGTAGAAGACCTTGGTGGCGATCACCACTTCCTCGCGTCGGGCGAAATCGGCGATGGCGCGGCCGACGATCTCCTCACTCGTTCCGTCGGAGTACATGTTGGCGGTGTCGAAGAAATTGATGCCGGCCTCGAGGGCGCGGCGGATGTAGGGCCGGCTCTCGTCCTCGGGCATCGTCCACGCGTGCGTGCCGCGGTCGGGTACGCCGAAGCTCATGCAGCCGAGACAGATCCGCGACACCTGGAGGCCACTGCTGCCGAGGCGCGTGTACTTCACGGCGCGGCCTCCACATGGGCGCGCACGCGGCCTTGGTCGTCGGTCCATCCCTTCGAGGTGGCGTAGGCGATCATGCCGTCGAAGCCCACCAGCCAGTCGGCGCGCCCGGCAGGGTCGATGGTGGCTGCGGCTGCCTCGCGCAGCGCCGGTACGTCGAGCCACACGTGTGCCCCGTCGGCGGATGGCTCACCGAGGCCACCCAGCACCGCGGCATCGGCATGCCCGCCGGCCGCCTTCACCGACAACGACTTCAGGTCGTCGGCCTGCCGCACTGCGGCGCGGCCGAGGGTGAGATCGACGTACACGAGTGGAATCCTCCTGTTCCGGAACCGGCACCGGTTCGCCTCAACGGTACTCACGCAGCGAAGTACGGTGAGCATCGTGGCGACAGCGATGAGCGATGTTCCGAGTGCACGTCGGCAACTCATCGACGCCACCATCCGCCACCTCTCGGCTCAGGGCCCGGCGTCGGTGCGTCCGCAGGACATCTGCGAGGAACTCGGTCTGTCGAAACCGCTCGTGAACTATCACTTCGGCAGCCGAGACGGGTTGATTCTCGAAGCGATGGCCACCGCGTACGAGGCATACGTCGATGAACTGATGGCGGCCGCCGACGCCAGCGGTAACGACCCGGTGGGCCGCCTGCTGGCGTGGATCGATCGACAGGTCGACTGGACCGCAGACCATCCCGGCCTCGCTGCAGCGCTCGACTTCCCGGCAGTTGCGATTGGAACCCCGAATCCTGCCGACCCTGCGCAACAACGACTCGCGGCGGCCGGCACCCGGAACTTCGGCAATCTGCAGCAGTTGGTGCGCGAGGCGAGAGCCCAGCTGCGCGGCATCGGCGATCCTGCCGAGCTCGAGGCAGGTGACGTCGGGTTCGCCGCAGCGGTGGTCGGGTGGCTGGCGCTCGGAATGTCGGTGTGGGTCGGTGGTGATCACCTGCCGACGCGCGAGGCCAACGTCCGTCAGTTTCTTCCGATGGCGCGCGCTCACGTGCGCACGGTGCTGCTCGACATCCTGGCGCGACCCTGAGCCCCAAGGCTCAGCGGTCGATGACGAGGGTAGCGAACAGTGCTGCTGCGTCAGCGACCCAGGCGCTCGGCCACCGAAGCGACCGTACGCGACCACGGGTGGTTGGGGTTGGTGACGCTGAAGAGGCCACCGGATGCATTCGTGACGATGTCTTCGCTGAGCGGCAGCACGCCGGCCACCTCGGTGCCGTAGGCGCTCGACACGTCGGCGGCGACTGCGGCGAGATCGGCGCTCGAGGGGACCTTGTTGACGAGCAGCAGCAGTTCCGGCACCTCGAGACGACGAGCGATGTCGACGGTGACCGCCGTGCCCTGATAGTCCTGCTTGTCGGGACGGAGAATGAGCAACAGCGTGTCGCTGATGGTGATCGAGAGCAGGGTCTCCTCGTTGAGACCCGGGTGGGTGTCGATGACCAGGACGTCGAGGTTGAGGCCCTTCACGAGCGCCCGGAAGCCCTCGTTGAGCATCTCGACGTCGTAGCCCTGACGCAGCACCTTGGCGATGTCGGCCGCCTTGATGCTGGAGGGCACGAGATAGAGCGCGCCACCGGGGGCCACCGAACCGAGGCGGGCCGTCACATCGTGGGCGGCGTCGACGATGGGGCACCCACCGTAGAGGTAGTCGTTCAGGACCTTGCCCGACATCTGCTCATCGAACCCGAAGAGCACGTGGATACCGGGCGACTGGACGTCGGTGTCGACCACGGCGACCCGCTTTCCGGACGCAGCGAGCTGGGCGGCGATGTTCGCGCTCGTGTTGCTCTTGCCGGTGCCACCACGGAACGAGTGGACGGAGATGATCTTGGTCACGTGTGCCTCCTGCGGCGGTGGTGTCTCGTCAGACACTATCTTGAAGCAGGTTCAGTACAGTACCCGATGCAGCGAGTGCGGCCCGCCGCCGTCGTAGCAACCACACAGCCGAAGGGGCGACGACAATGAGTGACGACGGGCTGTTCAGCCGGGAAGAGATTCAGCAGGGAGGTCTGTCGCGCGTGCGTCGGGCGCGGGCGCTGCTGTACCTCATCGAGCAGGAAGCGCGCCGCATTCGCGACCAGCGCGCCGTGCTGGCCACGTCGGCGCCCGAGGCAGGCCTGCTCCTGTCGGCGCTTCACTCCGCCGACCCGGAAACCATGCGTCGTTCGCTGCCCGGTGAGGCCGACGATGCCTTCATCGAATCGTTCCGCAATGCTCGCCGCGCGGCCACTGGGCCGGAGGTTCGGGCGTTGGCCGGCACGGTCGACAACTGGAAGGTGCTCCTGCCGGCCGACCTGTCGCTGCGGGCCGAGGTCCTGCATCAGATGGCGAGCCGCTACGCCATGCCCAGCAACAGGGTGTCACAGTTGGCGGAGGCCTTCGGTGTCGGCACCGCGGAGTTCGATGCCGAGTACCAGAAGGTGGCCGGGCAGCCGGTCGCCAGTGCCTTCTCCGCGCCGGTGAGCTGGTTCGCATGGTGGAGCGCCCGCCGGAAGAAGGGCTGAGCTCCGCGTGGGGCTCGATGCCGGACTTGCCGCAGCGGTCACGCTGCAGCACCAGCACGACCTCGACCCGTCGTGCCCCGTTGCCGACCGGGTCACCCAGTTCACGCTGGCCCACGTGCTGCTCGATGGGGGCTACGACGGCGTCGTGACCGTCGGTGACGTGCTGCCCCGAGGTGACCAAGGACTCGGTGCGGCGGATCGACTCGACGGTGAGGTGGTGGTGGTCGACGGAGTCGCCTGGAGGGTCGACTCGTCGGGTCGCGCCACGGTGCTGCCACCCGAGGCGCGGCTTCCGTTCGTGGTGGTCACCACGCTCGACTCGCCGGCACGCAGACGGCTCCGGAACGTCGATCTCGCTGAAGTGAACCGCACCATCGCCGACCTCGCCGGTACTACCGATGCCGTCATCGCGGTGCGGCTTGAGGGATCGTTCGAGAATGTCGTGGTTCGCAGCGTGGCCGGGCAGGAACCACCGTATCGGCCCATCGCCGAGGTGCTCGCCACCGACGAGGTGCGGTTCGAGCATGACACCTTCGACGGGGTGTTCGTGGGCTTCCAGTTTCCCGACATCGGCGGCGGCACGGTGATTCCGGGCCTGCATCTGCACGGGCTCGACACGGGCCGAACCACCGGCGGCCACAACTACCAACTCACGGTCATCGACGCAGAAGTGTCGGTCAGCACCACTCGCAACGTCGCCGTTGCGCTTCCCGACCACTCGATGGTGGAGCTCCTCTCGATGCCCGACCCGTTGCGCGCTGTGCAACGCGTGCTGTTGCGTCGCGGGCCGCTCACGTCGCAGGGTGTGGCGGCGGCGCTCGGTATCGCGCTCGATGAAGCGGTGGAGCGGCTCACCTGGCTCGCCGATCGGGGCTACGTGAACGAGTGGAGTGCTGGCCTCGCCGACCTGGGCGGTGAGCCGAGGTGGCGCATCGCCATGCGCGGCGCGGCGCGCAAGTTGCCGAGCCGGGTCGACCGCGTGCTGGGCGACCTGTGACCGTGTCGTCGGCCCACTCCCCACTTGAAGTGACGGCCGACGATGGGTCGCGGCTGGTGGCGTACGACGTGGTCGACGGGCGACATCCCCACCTGGCCGAGGTGATGGCCTCGCTGCATCGGCGAGCCTTCCCCGACCACCTGTTCGCAGCCGACGAGATCATCGCCGATGCAGCGAGGCCTTCGCGCCGCGACCAGGTGGTGGTGCACCAGTGGCTGCTCACTCGCAATGACGAGCCGGTGGGCTATTCGCTGGCCGACAGCAACCTCCGGCGACGAGTGGCCCCCATCCACTTCCTGGCCATCGAGCCCGCCGTGCGGAGCGTCGTGGTGGGGGGCGTGGGCATCGGGGGCTGGTTCCTCCACGATGCCCTTCGGCAGTATCTGGTCGATGCTGGGGAACCGGGCCTCGGATGCGTGGCGGAGACGCCGGAGTACAAGCTGCCGATCTTCCATCGCTACGGCTGGCGCGTGTTCGACGTGCCCTACCGCGAGCCGGTACACGGGTGGCGCTGGCAAACCGAGGGGCTCGACACGCGTGACGTGGCGCTCATCTGGCTGCCGCCTGACGATGGGCCGCACCTCGGCATCGAGGCCGATGCAGCCCGGGCAGCCGCGGCCGCCTTCCTCATCGACAAGTACCGAGTCGACCCCGACATCGAGTGGGTGCGCGCACTGGTGACGGACCAACCGCGGCTCAGGTGAGCCGCTTGCGTCGCTTCAGTCGATAACTGAGCTGTGTGGTCTCCCACCCGGCGATCACCGCGCGTGCGCACCAGAGACCTGCAACACCCAGCAGAACGCCCAGCACGGCTTCGGTCCAGCGTTGGTGAGTGCCCAGCATCAACGCAATGGGCGCAGCCGACACCACGAGTGCCGTGGCGAGCGGCACGAGATCAATGGCGAACGAGGCGCGGCCGCGACGTTCGTCGGGCAGGAGCGCGAACGCCGCCTGCCGTGCGCTGGCGTCGAGGCTCCAGCGCGGCAACCGCCACAGCAACAGGGCCGCGGCCGCCATCGCCACCGAGGTGTTCAGTCCGGCTGCGAGCGCCACGAGTGCTGCCAGCACGACAGCAGCGGGCAGCACGGCGAGCGAACGCGCCGCACCCATCCGTGCCAGCACCTTCGGGCCGATGGTGGACTGCACCACCCAGCACAACACGAAACCGAGCAGCGTGATGCCTGCGTAGAGGGCCTGGAGGTGGCCGGCTCCGTCGGTGCGCGCCTCGCTCAACTCGAAGTAGGAGAACTCGACGATGGTGCCGCCCAGCATGACTGCGAACGAGCCCTTCAGGAGCCACCAGAACGACGGCAGGTCGCGAAGGAAGGCCATGGTGTCGCGGGTGGCCTCGGCGCTGCTCTGGTGGCGTTGATGCCCGGCACCGGTGGTGGCGTCACGCAACAGGCGCGGTGCAACCAGCGCGGCGATGAGACAGGCCATCGGCGCGAGGGCCAGCAGCCACAGGAGATCACGTTCGGCGTCACGCCACACCCACCCGCCGAGCGTGGCCACACCGAGGCCGACGAACTGCCCCGCATAGAGCCAGCGCGACATGCGCGGGTAGAGGTTCAGTGCTTCGCCAGCGGTGAACACGTCACTCGCCAACGACCACACCACGAGGGGTAGGAGGAAGTTCATCTGATCGGCCAACAGCCACGCCATGGCGGCAGGCACTGCGGTGGTGACACCGATGGCGACAAGGAGGAGCAGCACGCCGAACGCCGCCGCGTACGACACCAGCAGGCCCACCAGCACGGACACGCGGGCGAAGCGGTCGACGAACCGCGACTGCACGGCAGCCGTGGCCAGCAGGCTGAGCCCGCCGAGCGGCCACACGACCGCCAACGACCATGGACCCGATGACGACAGCAGTTGCGATGCGGCCACGGCATCAGTGAGGAGACCCGAGAACGCCACGGCGACGAGTACCACTGAGAGGCCGAGCATCCACCGCTTGCGTCGCTCCGTGTGCCGTGGCTCGTTGGGGCCGGGCAGCACCGCGTCGATCGAGTCGTCGGCGGAGGTGAGTTGCGGAGCGGCCGCACCACCGACGGAGTCGGCGCCGTCGAGTCGGCGTGGCCGGGCAGCGCGCGCTGACGACAGCAGCATGTCGAGGTCGTCGTCAGCCATCGGCGCCGTCCGGTTCGTCGAGTGCCTTCACCTTGCGGCGCATGGCACCCGCCTTCGCGGTGAGGTCGGCGAAGAAGTCGGACTCGACGATCTCGACCACCGCCTGCTGACGCTTCTTCTCGTCGATCTCGACCTTCAACACCTGCACCTGACGCACCAGGGTGCGCTCGCGGTCGCCCACCTTGTCGACCATCACGATGAAGGCTCGAGCCAGTTCCGACATCTCGTCGGGGAAGGTGGCTTTCGTGGCCCCGGTGAGATCGACCGCGTAGTCGCCCTCGGCGACGCGCTGCGTGGCCGAGGACAGTCGGCCGAGACGGCGCGTGAGCCAACCGGACAGCCAGAACACCATGAAGAGCAGCACCAGATAGGCGGCGATGAACACCGGGTAGAGGATTCGCAACACCTTGCTGCGAACCTCGTCGACGTAGGCGAGGTTGTAGTCGACCCCGATGGCACCGATGGTGTTGCCCTCGGCGTTCTTGATGGGTGTGTAGACGGAGATCCAGCAGTCGAGGTTGTCGCAGTACGAGGGCTGCTCGGTGGTGCTCGAGAAGCCCTTGCGGAAGTAGTCGAGGGTCGGCTGGTCGACCCAATCGAGCGCGTTCTGCTTGAAGCGTCCGCCGTTGGGTTGGTCGACGCCCATGTTCGGATAGCCCTTCGCGCCCCACGAGCCGATGAACTTCACCGTGCCGTCGGCGTCGAGCGCATAGGTGTAGGGCGAGGCCTCGGGGTTGGTGAGTCGGATGCGGGCGAGTTCGTCGACGTGAGCCCAGTACCCGGGGAAGGTGGGGTAGACGCTCTCGGCTGTGGCCGTGGTACCGGCCAGCGTGCCAGCGTTCGCCGGGTAGGTGCTGCCCGCCTCGATGGCGGAGTCGTGGGTCAACAGTTGTTCGAACGCGTGCGTGTCGATGGCCGCAGCACCGCCCTCGCTCAGCTCTCGCAGCGTGGTGCGCAGTTTGTTGGTCGCGGTGTCGGTGGAGAACTGCAGGATCCAGTAGGCCAGCACCAGGAAGATGACGGTGAAGCCCAGACCGAAGGCGATGAGGAGCTTCCAGCGCATACCGAGGCGTCGGCGCGCCGAGGCCGGTGTGGCGGCGGGCGCTGATGCCGCGCTGCCAACGAGTTCGGGAGTCACCAAGGACATGGGCTGGGACTGTACCGGATGGGCATCGGCGCGGTCCCTGCCTCGCTAGCGTGGGGCCGGCGCTCACAAGGGGGACAGTCATGAAGGTCGGATTCATCGGGCTCGGAAACATGGGTGCCGCGGCCGCCCGCAATGTCCGTCGTGCGGGCTTCGAGTTGTTCGTGCACGACATCCGTCGCGAGGCGGGTCACCCTCTGGAGGCGGAGGGAGCCACCTGGTGCGAGTCACCCGCCGAGATGGTGAGCCGGGTCGACGTGGTGATGTCGATGGTGTTCGGGCCGGCGCAGATCGAGCAGGTGGTGCGCGGTGCGCAGGGTCTGCTGGCCGGGGAGTGCCACGGACGCACGTGGATCGACCTCACCACAAGTACCCCGGCCCTGATGCGAGCGTTGGCCGCCGAGTTCGAGGCCTCGGGTGGGGCGGCGGTGGATGCCCCGGTCACCGGTTCGATCGACTCGTGCATCCGAGGTGACATGATCCTGTTCGTCGGCGGCAACGACGCAGCCATTGCGCAGGTGCAGTCGGTGCTCGACGCCGTCGGTGTCACCCGTCGCGTCGGTGGCTACGGCAACGGGTACGTGGCCAAGTTGGTGAACAACCAACTGTGGTTCATCCATGCTGCCGCCATCGGCGAGGCGATGGTGGCCGCCAAGGTGGCGGGGCTCGAACCCGACGTCTGGTGGGCTGCCATGGAAGGCGGTGCCGCGGAGAGTTTCGTGATGCGCCACGACGTGCCGTCGATCTTCGCCGGGCATTACGACCCGTCGTTCCGGTTGGCCCTCTGCCTCAAGGACCTCGGGCTCATCGGCGACCTGCTCGACGACGTGGGCACCCGCAGCGAACTCACTCGTGCTGCGCACGCTCGTTTCGCCGAGGCAGCGGAGCGCTACGGCGACACCGCCGGCGAGATGACCGTGTGCAAGGTGATCGAGGATGATGCTGGCGTGGCGCTGAGAGTCGACGGCGATTGGGTGGCACCGTGGGAGGTCGTGCACCCGAATTCATGATCCGGCTACGGCACTGCCACCGGTGGCCGGGCGAAGGCCGCCACTCTCCAGCCGTTGCACTGACCGCGGAGAAGGTTCCGTACACGCCCGTACTCGCTCTGGTCCATCGACAGGTGCCACCGGACCTTGATGGTCACCCAGTCGCCGATGTACGAGCAGACATCAGCCGAATTCGACGGCAACCAGTTCGAGGGATCCTTGTCACCCTTCTTGCGATTCGATGCCGAACTCACGGCCTGCAGGGTGCGGCCGTCGGTGAGATCGTTGGCAAACGCCTCACGCGCCGCAGCATTCCAGTTCCAAGCCCCGGAGTCCCACGCCTCCTTCAGCGCCACGACGTGGTCGATCTCCAGACCGCGTGGCGAGGTGTAGGTCAGTCCGTCGTACACGGATACCCATGAACCTCGTGCGACGGAACAACCGGACGACGTGAATCGCACCTTGATGCTCGACTCGAGTTCGAGCACGCGATCGCGTGTGTCGCAACCGTGCCCCATTGCCTGTGGGTAGGCGAAGAGTTCACGTCGGTACCCGCCGCGGTGTTCGCGTTCCACGGTGACGAAACCAAGCAGATCGGCGGCCAGCACCGTGGTGGTTCCGCGGCGGTCGGTCGGTGTCGACGCTCGTGCATCCGCCGCCGGGGCCACCGGCAGGCAGGCGGTGAGCGCCAAAAGGAGGGCGGCGCTCGCGAACCGTGTCATGTGCCGTCCGGCGCGGCGAGACGGACCCACACCACGTGGTCACCGTGGGGACCGTCGGGTGCATGACCCCACCTGGCCTCCCACTGTTCGCCGGGCAGGATTCCCTTCACCCGCACGCTCCGGGGGTCGCGATGGCTGGCATTGATGATGTCGGACACCAGCTGCGCCGCAGTTGCCTGCGTGTAGTACCGGGGCACACGCACCCAATCACCATGGTCGCGGGCGTACTGAAGGGTGCGAATCCAGAACGAGGTGCGTGGCCGATCCTTCGAACTCGTCATGCGCGGCAGACCGCAATTGGTGAAAGCAGGTTCCCGAGCTGCACCGAAAGGATAGTGACAAAGCGTGAGCGGATATACAAGTCATCTTTATACTGTTTCTTACACTGATTTCCTTCTCATTGATGCAACCGACCCAACACCGTGATCACCCGACTCTGTGGCGCAAGCGCCGTGTCGAACGAGATGAACCCCGCACGCACGGCAAACAATGGAGGACCGCTGCCACCGGCCGCCTACCTGGCCGCCGAGATGTCGATGTTGAGCCAGGGATTGACATTTTGTATACAATGAACATTGTTTTGGGATGCGAAGAAACGTACGCTGGGAGAATGATGAGCAAGCGAGCTGCAAAACCGTCGATCACTGACCAGCACAAGGCTGCGATGGCAGAAGGACGAGTCGAAGGTCGCGTCGTTCGCGACTATCTCGAAGCCCTCCGCAACAGCAAGGGCAGGCCCGGGCGCAAGCGAACCGCCGAATCCGTCTCGCGGCGCCTTGCGGCCGTCGAAGCGGAGCTGGTCGACGCATCGCCGGTGCAGGAGCTCGAACTCGTGCAGGAGCGTCTCGACCTCCAGGTCGAGCTCGAGTCGATGCAGGCGAAGGTGGATCCCGCCACTCTCGAAGCCGGTTTCGTGAAGATCGCAGCGGCGTACAGCAAGCGCAAGGGGATCTCGTACACCGCCTGGCGTGCCGTCGGTGTGCAGCCGTCGGTGTTGAAGAAGGCCGGCATCCCCCGCACCTGAGCCTCTGGCGCGTCCGATGACGCGACGAACCGAACATGAGAAGATGCCCGAATGCGGGCAGCGGTCTACGAAACGTTCGGTGGTGCCATCTCGGTGGTCGAGGTCGATGACCCGACGCCCGGACCCTTCGACGCCGTGGTGGAGGTGCTGGCCGTCGGACTGTGCCGGAGCGACTTCCACGGTTGGCACGGCACCGACCCCGACATCGTATGCCCGCATGTCGGAGGCCACGAGTTCGTGGGCAGGGTGGTGGCAGTCGGCTCCGAGGTCCATCGCGTCGCGGTGGGCCAGCGTGTCGTGGCGCCGTTCGTGTGCGGTTGCGGGCAGTGCGAACCGTGCCGGCGTGGGCAGCATCAGGTGTGTCGGAACCAGCACCAGCCTGGCTTCACCCGATGGGGTGCCTTCGCGCAGTTCACCACGGTTCCGTTCGCCGACATCAATGCCGTCGAAGTGCCAGCCGAGGTGTCGGACGAGAGCGCAGCGCTGGTGGGGTGCCGCGTCTCCACCGCCTACCGGGGTGTGGTCGAGCGCGGCCGTCTCGCCGAAGGCGAAGTGCTGTGCGTGTACGGGTGCGGAGGTGTCGGCCTCGCCGCTGTCGCCCTGGGCCGCGCGCTCGGTGCCACCGTGGTGGCGGTCGACATCACTGCTGCGTCGCTCGAACTCGCACGGTCGCTCGGGGCCGACGTGGTGTTGAACGCCAACGACCACGACGACGTGGCCATGGCCGTGCAGCACGACGTCGGCGGTGCACACGTGTCGGTCGACTGCCTCGGGCACGCGCTCACGGCCCGTCACTCGGTGATGAGCCTTCGGGCGCTCGGCAGGCACGTGCAGATCGGGCTCTTCCCCGCAGCCACCGCCGACTTCCCGGTGTCGAGGGTGATCCGCGACGAACTCGAGGTACTCGGCGTGCACGGGCTGTCGTCATCACGGTTCGATCGTGTGCTGGCGTTGATGGGTGAGGGAAGGCTCGACCCGACCGCCATGATCACCGAGCGACTGACCCTCGACGACGTTCCCGAGGCACTGCCGGCAATGGGCAGGTTCGCCCGGCCGGGTGTCTCGGTGGTCACCTCCCTCTGACCCGAGGTGACGGCGGCCCGACGCATCCGGTAGGGTGCCATCCAGCGGGACGGCGCTGGGCCCGCACGGGTTTCCGTGCCACCATGCCGCGCGAGGCCACAGGGGGCCGAGCGGCGACACACGGTGACGCAGCGCTCGTCGTCCCCGAACCCGCGTCGACGGTGCCGTGGCACACGGCCCAGGACGGACTACAAGGTGCCCACACGACAACTCGAATCGGCAGTCTGGTCGATTGCAGGAGGTCATGGCTCTGACGCCGACCTCGAGATGTTGCGCGCCGACGAGCGCGCCTCGCTGCTGCTGCTCGAACGACTCATTGCCGACACCGAGGACGACATCGTGTCGGTGCGCGGGCTGCGTGGCGACGAGCGAGAACAGGTACTGGCCGACTTCGCCTCCACCCTGCAGTCGTTGCTCGACACCGCAGCGTTGCTGCTGCCCGAAGCACCCACCTCGAAGTTCCTCGCGCCGGAACCGGCCGCGGCCACCGCCGCCGAGTTCGACGACCTCGCCTTCCACGAGGTGGAGCCCGGTGAAGTGGAGTTGCAGGCCACCTGGTTCCAGGGGCAGATCGTGGTGTGGGCGGGAGGCCGAGGTGTCGAGCCCGCCAACCACGACGACCTCTCGACCCGGCTCGAGAAGGTGGGCGGCCCGCCGCACGGTTGGCAGGTTCACAAGGGTGTGCTCCTGCCCGGTGGCACGCGCGCCGACTCGCTGGCCATCACCATGAAGGACGCGCTCGGATGGTTGGTTGCCGTCGGCGGTGGCGAGGCCGGCGAAGGCGTGGGCGCCAGCGTGGTGTGGATGGGCCGCGTCGCGCTGGAGGGCGCCCGACTGGTGGCCAGCGGCGCCGTGGTGCCGGGCGTGAAGGTGCTGAAGCGGCCCGACAGTGGCCCTGCCGAGGCGGCCGTGCGTTGGCTGCCGGCCCTCGGCACCAGTGCCGAGGTCGATGCGCTGGTGGCGGCGATGCCTCCCACCGTCGCGGCGCTCGGTGGTGGCGACGCACGGTGGCTGACCTCGGCGGTGATGGCTGCAGTGGTGGAGACCATCATGCTCGAGAGCATCGAGCGCATGGAACTGCCGGCCCAGCCGCCGAACGCCACGACGCCCATCGACCTCAACGACACGATCATCGCCCGTATGGACGGCCAGGTGTTCAAGGCCCACGGCAACCAAGTGGCCGACCTCGCCCGGCGAATGGAGCAGTGGAGCCGCAGCGTCACCGCCAGCAACCGTCGCACCCTGGTGGTGGAACTCGACCCGCCGGTGGAGGGAGGTGTGTGGGTGGTGTCGGTGAAGACGCCGGTTGCGAAGGGCAGGCTGGTGCCCATCGACGTGGCGCTGCGGACCGAGAGCAGCGCAGGCCTCCTGCACGCCGAGTGGAACCGCTTCACCCGCCTGATGCCTGCCATCGACCGCTCGAGCACCCGGCGCCGTGGTCAGGTGGGCCTCAGTCAGGACGAGGCGTGGGACTTCATGACCACCCTCGGACCCACGCTGGCAGCGGCCGGGTTCGACGTGCGGGTACCGCCGATGTCGCGCAGGAAGGCACGGCCGTCGCTGCGACTGTTCGCCGACACTCCCGTCGGGTCGGTGGTGGGTGCGCACCAACTCAGCAATGTCGCATGGACCGTGCTGTTCGACGACCTCGAACTCACTGCGGCACAGGTGGCGCACCTCGCACGCCAGGCCCGGCCACTCGTGCAGGCGAACGGGAAATGGGTGGAGGTCGACCGACTCGACCTCGAGAAGGCGGCGGCAGCACTGGCCGAACGCGCCGACGTGACCACCATGACCGGCGCCGAAATCCTTCGCGCCAGCATCGGGCTCGATGGATCCGGCCTGGCCGGTGGCACGGTGGTGCACGGCAACAGTTGGGCGGCCGACATCCTCGCCAAGGCGGGCACTGCATCCGCCGCCGCAGTGGCGCAACCCGATGGCTTCGTCGGCGAACTCCGCACCTACCAAGCCGAGGCGCTCGGCTGGCTCGGCTTCCTCGACGCCGCTGAACTCGGTGGGTGTCTCGCCCTCGACATGGGCCTCGGCAAGACGCCCACGATGCTCGCCCATCTGGCCCGATGCCGCGGCAACGGGCCGGCGTTGGTGGTGGCGCCGGCGGCCGTGGTGGGCAACTGGGCGCGCGAGGCCGGTCGATTCGCGCCGGTGCTGCGAGTGCTGGTGCACCACGGCGCCGACCGCTATTCCGACCGCGTGCTTGCCGACCGCATCGCCCGGCACGACCTGGTGATCACCACCTACGCCACTGCAGTGCGCGACATGGAGGTGCTCGCGTCGGTCGAGTGGGGGCGTCTGGTGCTCGACGAAGCCCAGGCCATCAAGAACCCCACCAGTGACACGTCGCAGCAGTTGCGTCGCCTGCCGGCGCGCAGTCGCATCGCCCTCACCGGCACACCCATCGAGAACGGCCTCGGTGACCTGTGGGCCATCCTCGACTTCACCAACCCGGGCCTGGTCGGTGCCCGACCGCAGTTCGTTGCCCAGTTGTCGGCGACGAGCAGCGGCGAGC